>NZ_CAMQYW010000034.1 GCF_947039425.1 uncultured Cetobacterium sp.
GAGCAACTGACTTGTAATCAGTAGGTGATTGGTTCGACTCCGATAAGCGGCACCATTTTTAAGAATTTTAAGATACGTAAGTATCTTTTTTTTTATAAAAAAATAAATTATAAATAAAAAGGAAGATATAAATATTTTTATCTTCCTTTTGTTATTTATTTAGTGGTTTTGTTATTTTCTTCTTCTACATATTTTAAATCATTTTTTAGTAAAATATATGCTTTTTTCATAGATTCCCAAACAGAAAACTCTAAAGGAATATCTGATGATGGAATATCATCTTGAGAATTAGAACCTAAAACTGAGAAAATAAATCCTAATGAAAAACTAGTTAAAAATATACCTAAAATAGTTTCCATAACACTAATAAGTCTAATATATGGATTTATAGGTGCAATTGTTCCTGTTCCTACAGTACTAAGAGTTCCTAAACTAATATAAATATGATTTAAAAAGTTTTCAAAATCAAATGTATGTGGTTTTGTAACTCCAATGAATAAATTATCAGATGACATTAAGTTTAGGATATAGTAAAAAGATCCAAAAGCTAATCCGAGAATAATATATGTTAAGAACGTTGTTAAAATATCCATTCCTTGAATCTTTCTTTTTTTATATATAACCATTATAAATTGTCGAGATATTAAAATCATAATTAAAAGCATCGAAACCATAATTGTTATAATGTGTAAGAATTTAATAATAACTCCAGTCAAAGATATTGAAAGCAAACTATCATTAACAAGTCCGAGAATAGGAATTAATAAAGTAAAATATATAATCAATGACATTGAAAAGAAAATATGATCACTTAAAAATATTCTAAATTTTGGTCTGAAAAAATATAAAAAAGGATAAAGGGTAATAAAAATTGAGATAATCATAACAAAACTACTAAGTACAAACTCTTTAGATGTCCAAGTAACATTGAAACGATAAAGTTCAATTCCTGCTAAAATCAAGGAACAAAAAAAAGAAAAAGTTCTTATTTTATGTTTTGAAAGAGTGTTGAATTTCTTAATTTTTAATAAAAAACTAAAAAGTTTTACTTTTAAATTATTTAACATAAAAATACCTCCGTATTGAGAATCACTTCACAATGTACTCCTATTTCTCAAAAATGTCAATATTTAAAGCAATTATATTGACATTAATGATAAAAACAGATAAACTTAACTAAACTTTAAAAAGGAAGTAGGTGAATTGCGTGTTTATATGGTTTGTTATTGGATTGATATTTTTGGGAATAGAATTAGCTAGTTTTGGATTAATATCTATTTGGTTTTCTATAGGAGCCTTTGTAACAATGTTATTTACAGATTTATCTATATATAATCAGTTTTATATTTTTACTGGAATTTCTTTAATTTCCTTATTATTAGTTAGAAAAATAGCTGTGAGATATTTAAAAGGTAAAAGTAAGGAGGTTAATAGGATAAAAAAAGCAGAGGTAGAAATTAAAGAGATAAAAGAAAATGGAAATTATACGGTATATTCAGAAGGAAAGTATTGGGACTGTATAAGTGATGAAAAATTAGAAATTGGAGAAAAAGTAAATGTTGAAAAAATTGAGGGAAATAAATTAGTTTTAAAAAAAATAAAAAGTAAAAAATAGGAGGAATAAATGTTATTTATATTCATTTTAGTATTAATAGCTGCTGTTTTAATAGCTTTACATGTTAGAATAGTTGCTCAGTCACAAGCATTTGTAATAGAAAGATTAGGGGCGTATTTAACAACTTGGGATGTTGGATTAAATGTGTTAATACCTTTTTTAGATAGAATATCTAAAAAAGTATCTTTAAAGGAACAAGTTATTGATTTCCCTCCACAACCTGTAATAACTAAAGATAATGTAACAATGCAAATTGATTCAGTTGTATATTTTCAAATTACAGATCCAAAACTATATACATATGGAGTAGAAAGACCATTAAATGCAATAGAAAATTTAACAGCGACAACTCTTAGAAATATAATTGGAGAGATGGAGCTAGATATGACTTTAACATCTAGAGATACAATAAATACTAAAATGAGAGCTATTTTAGATGATGCAACAGATCCTTGGGGAATAAAGGTAAATAGAGTTGAACTTAAAAATATAATTCCTCCAGCTGAGATTCAAGATGCTATGGAAAAGCAAATGAAAGCTGAAAGAGAAAGAAGAGAATCTATATTAAGAGCAGAGGGACAAAAAAAATCTTCAATATTAATAGCAGAAGGAGAAAAAGAATCAACGATATTAAGAGCAGAAGCTAAAAAAGAAGCTGCTATTAGGGAAGCTGAAGGAGAAGCTGAAGCAATATTAAGTGTACAAAGAGCAAATGCTGAAGCTATTAAATTGATAAAAGAAGCTGGGGCAGATAAAGCAGTCCTTGCTTTAAAAGGAATGGAAGCTTTTGCTAAAGTTGCAGATGGGCAAGCTACTAAGATAATTATTCCAAGTGAACTTCAAAGTGTAGTGACTTTAGGTGAAATTTTTCATGGTACAAAAGAGTAATTAGTGTTAGATAAATGTATAAAATGGGAGATTATATCTCCTATTTTTTTTTAAAATTATAATATTTTTTGCAGATAATTTGATATTATAGTATAATGAAAGGCATTGATTTATGTATAAAGAGATATAGAGGAGGGAAAATGGGAAAAAAATCAGTATGGGAGTCATATAAATTTCCAATAGTTTTAATAGGGGCAATATTTTTAGGAAGTTTTTTAGGAATCCAAATGGGACCTAAAGCAAAAGTATTTAAACCTTTTGGAGATATTTTTATAAATGGAATGTTTACTATAGTAGTACCTTTAGTTTTTGTAACAATAAGTAGTTCTATTTCTAGTATGAGTAATATGAAAAGACTAGGAAATATTTTAAAAAGTTTATTTTTTACATTTATAACAACAGGATTTTTAGCAAGTATTTTAATTATATTAATTGTAAAGGTGTTTCCACCAGCACAAGGTGTTAATTTGAATCTATCAGCAGTAACAGCACTAGAACCATTTAAAACATCAGATCAAATAGTAAGAGCTTTAACAGTGTCAGATTTTCCAGAATTAATTTCTAGAAAAAATATGTTGCCGTTAATAATATTTTCAATTTTCTTTGGATTTTGTATAAATTTAATTGGAGAAAAAGGAGCGGTTATATCTAAGGGATTAGATGCTTTAGCTGAAGTATTTTTAAAAATGATAAATATATTAATGTATTATGCACCAATAGGATTAGGAGCATATTTTGCTGCCTTAGTAGGAGAGTACGGAGGACAATTAATTGGATCGTATGCTAGAGCAATGTTAATATACTATCCACTTTGTATAGCTTATTTTTTAATAGCTTTTCCTATTTATGGATATATTGCAGGTGGAGTAGAGGGAGTAAAGTCATTGAAATATTTGATTTCACCAGCAATAACATCACTAGCAACTCAAAGTAGTATAGCAACACTTCCTGTAAACTTAGAAGCAGCAGAAAAAATAGGAGTGCCAAAGGACATTAGAGATATTGTACTTCCAATTGGAGCAACAGCTCATATGGATGGAACATGTTTAAGTTCAATTTTAAAAATATCATTTTTATTTGGTGTGTTTAATATGCCTTTTGAAGGAGTTGGAACATATATAAGTGCTATTATTCTTTCAATAATGGGTGGAGTTGTAATGTCAGGTGTTCCAGGTGGAGGATTAATTGGAGAGATGTTAATTGTAACTATGTATGGGTTCCCACCAGAAGCCTTTCCAATAGTTGCTACTATTGGTTATTTAGTTGATCCACCAGCAACAATGATAAATGCAACAGGAGATACAGTGGCAGCAATGCTAGTAAGTAGATTTGTTGAAGGAAAAGATTGGATGAAAAAACAAATTATAGAATAAAAAGGAGTAAAAATTTGTCTAATGGAGGAAAAAAGTCATTATTTACAATAACGATACCTATCTTTTTAGAACTATTACTTGTAACTATAGTTGGAAATGTAGATACAATAATGTTAGGTCATTTTAATTATAAAGCTGTGGGATCAGTAGGTGGGATGAGTCAAATTTTACTTATTCAAAATACGATTTTAAGTTTTATTTGTTTAGGAACAACAATACTAATGGCTCAGTATATAGGGGCTCAAAATAAAGATTCAATAAAAAAAGTTATTTCTGTGTCTATTATAATGAATATAGCTATTGCTATTTTTTTAGGTGGAGTTTATTTCTTTGCTTGGGAATGGATATTAAAAGAGATAAAATTACCGTTAGCACTACGAAGTATGGGGATGAATTATTTTAAATTAGTTGGAGGATTTTGTATTTTTCAATCAATCTCTTTAACAAGTGGAGCAATTCTAAAAAGTTATGGGAATACTAAACCAATGCTTTTTATAAATGTTGGAGTTAATTTATTAAATATATTAGGAAATGGTATGTTTATATTTGGATGGTTTGGAGCTCCTATTTTAGGAGTTACAGGGGTTGGGATTTCTACAGTTTTTTCAAGATTAATTGGTGCAATTATATCTTTAAAAGTAATGATGGTATATTGTAAATTTAAATTTTCTGATTTAAAACTTTTTACAATTTCAATGATGAAAAAAATACTGTCTATTGGAATTCCAACAGCAGGAGAACACTTAACTTGGAGTTTAACACAGGTTGTAATTCTTGCAATGGTAAATACAATGGGAACAGACACAATAACAGCTAGAACATATTTAGCTTTAGTTTCCTCTTTTATCATGATATTTTCAATAGCTTTAGGACAGGGAACAGCAATTCAGGTTGGTCATTTAGTTGGAGCTGAGAAAAAAGATGAAGCTTATTCTCAGTGTTTAAAAAGTTTACTATTGGCCTTTTCAGCAGCCACATTATTATCAATATTAATATATTTAGGTAGATATGAGATAATGTCTTTATTTACAAAAGATATTACTGTAATAAATATCGCTGTAAAAGTTTTTCCTTGGTTAGTATTTATTGAAAGTGGAAGAACTTTTAATATTGTTGTAATTAACTCTTTACATGCAGCAGGAGATATTAAATTTCCAATGTTAATGGGATGTTTAATTATGGTTGGAGTAGCAGCACCCTTATCATGGTTATTAGGAATTCATTTTGGTTGGGCTTTAATTGGAGTATGGATATCAAATGGATTGGATGAGTGGATTAGAGGTTTTGCAATGCTTTGGCGTTGGAAAAGTAAAAGATGGGTATATAAGAGCTTTATGCATTAAAAAAGAGGTTGAGCAAAATAAAAATTTTGCCAACCTCTTTTTTGTTTAATTTTTAAGTATTCCTACTTTTAATAAGATAATAGCAATTGAGTAGATAATTGGGAAAGTAATAATAGTTCTAATGATAAAGAACTTAGCAACATCTAATAAATTAAATCCCATTTTTGAATTAACTAAAATCATACCAGTTTCACTAAGAAATATTAATTGTGCAAAAGATAAAGTTCCAACAATAAATTTAGCAACTTCACTTCCAGCATTTTCAATAAATAGTGCAGGTAAATACATATCAGAGAAACCTACTATCATAGCAGGAGCCATTTGAGAAGATATCTCATGAGAGAATCCTAAAAGATTTAGTATTGGCATTAAAGGCATAGATAAAATGCTGAAGAAATTAGTGTTTTCTGCAATAACCAATCCGATTGAACCAACACACATAATTACAGGAATAAAAGTAATATAGATAACTATAACTTTAAAAAGTGAATCAACCATAATATCTTTTTCAGAAGCATTTTTAGCTGTATTTGTAGCTAAATTAAAAGCATGAGCAAAACTTCTAACTCCAGTTTCTTCCACTTGATTCCCTTGATAATATTCGTTTTTGAATTTTTTTAATGGTAATCTTGAAATAATAAATCCAGCAATAACAGTTGCAAAAGCAATAGTTCCATAAAAAATCCAAAAAATATTAGAAAAGTTTAAAAGATCAGCAACAACAGCAGCAAAAGATATCCCAACAATAGAGAATGATGTTGCAATAACAGCTGCTTCTCTTTGAGTATAGTATCCTTTTTGATATTGTTGATCAGTAACAACAATTCCAATAGTTCCATCCCCTAAAAATGAAGCTAAAGCGTCAATAGCAGCATATCCAGGAACTTTAAAAACTTTTTTCATAATAGGAGCTATTAAAGTTCCGATAAATTCAACTAGTCCAAAAGAAGTAAGAAGAGGCATTAAAATAACACCTATGAAAAAAGTAACCATTAATGGTGGAATCATGCCTGTAGCCATAAGACCACCAGTATTTTCATTTTTTAAAAATTCAGGTGCTAAGTTAAGAGATATTAAAAGGAACATAATAGATCCTCCAATTCTTAAAATTGCACTAAATTTATCAGCAATAAATAATTCATTAAGATAAGCTTCTTTAAATTTTTTCTTAAAAAGTCCAATAGTTGTTCCAGTTATTGTAATAACAGAGCAAAACATAATTAAGAAATTAACTAAATTAGAATAATTATTTAAAACAAAATTTTTAAGGTGCCCCATAATGATTGAAGATTCACCTCCAATAGTGATGGGTGCTAAAAAAGCAAGTAATCCCAGTAAAGAATAGATACTAAATTTGAATATAGCCATAAAAAACCTCCAGAAATTTTAAATTTCTGCCAAACAAAAAAGCATACTATAAAAGTATGCTGAATTGAGAACTCACCTTAACTAAGCGTATTACTATGGCAGCTTTGTAATACTTAATTTACAGGAATATGTCATCAACGCCATCGGCCTTAGGCTCATACATATAGGTAAATTAACCTCTCTTTAAATTGTCAGTTAAGTATATATGTAAAAATAGAAAATGTAAAGATTTTTTTAGAGGATTAAATAAAAAAATATGTATTATAGAAAATAGGAGGTGATATTTTGTATTTAAAGGACGAGATGATTTTGTGGTCAATAATATTTTCTTTAACTATAAAGACAGGAAAAGTGGATACTTTGTTGTTTAATTCTAATTGTTTATTTGAAATCTTTAGAAAAAGCATTGAATTAAATAAAAATATATTTCATTGTAGTTATAACGAAAGAAAAAGTATTATTAAAACAATAGATTCTCTAAAAGAGATAGAAAAGTTAGAGGAGTTATTTAATGATTTTGTCTTTTTAAAGAGTTTGAAAAATCAAGTGAAAGTGGAAAATGAGATCATGAGGCAAGAAAATATAAAAATGGTTACATATCAATGTAGTGATTATCCAAGTGATCTTAGATATACGAAGCTTCCTCCCTATGTATTATATTATAAAGGAAGTTTTCCAAAAGAAAAAAATTTAAAAGAATCACTTGCAATTATAGGAACAAGGCATCCTGAAATTATAGAAGATAAAGAGTTTATAGAGAATATTGGGTTATATTTAAAAAGAAAGAATGGTTACAACATAAGTGGATTAGCTTTAGGTTGTGATGAAATAGGACATAGAGTAACATTAGAAATAGGAGTGAAAAATATAGCTATTTTAGGTCAGGGATTAGGAACTTTTGTTTATCCAAAAGAAAATGAAAAGTTAGCTATTGAAATTATAAAAAAAGATGGAGCTTTAATTAGTGAAATACCACCAAGTATATCGATAAAATCAATTTATCTATTAAATAGAAATAGATTACAAGTTTATCTATCTAAGGGGATATGTATTTTAGAGAGTGGAAGCAAAGGTGGAACAATGACAACTTTAAAATATGCTATAAAAGAAAAAAGAAAAGTATTTATTAGAAATGTAGAGAAAAATATAGAGATATTTAAAAAAAATAAATATAAAAATATCTATTTTATTAATTCGAAAGAAGATATAGAAAAAATAGATTTTCTAGGTGATGAAAATTATAAACTTTTTAATTAAAATAGGATATAATGAAATTAAAAAGAGGAAAAGAAGATGAAAAAGGTATTGTTATTAGATGGAGCAATGGGAACTACTATTAATAAAGAAATAGATATAGAAATAAAATGTAAGGAAAAAATCAATATTTTATTTCCTGAAAAAATAGAAAATATTCATAAAAGGTTTATTGAAAGTGGAAGTGATTTTATAAGAGCAAATACATTTAATTGTTCAGAAGAAGCCTTGAAAAATTATGGAGAAAATATTGATGAAAGTTATAATTTCGCTTTAAAAGGGGCAGAAATAGCAAAGAGAATATCAGAAAAATATAATAAAAAATCCATTGGGGTATTTTGTCTTCCAGGAGAAAAACAAATTTTAGGAATACTTGATGGGAAAGTAGATTTAATAATGATTGAAACTATATTTAACTTTAAATTGGGATTGGAAAGTTTAACATTGGTTAGAGAAGTAATGAAAAGAAAGAATATTAAAACTCCAATAATGTTGTCTTTTACCTTATGTGATGGCGGTAAATTATATTCAGGAGAAAGATTGTTAGATGTAATTGATTCTTTTATAGAAGATGATATTTATTCTGTTGGAATAAATTGTTCTTGTGTATTAAAAGATGTTGAAAATATTTTTGAAAAGTTAAGAGAGAAATTACCTAAATTAATAAAAATAACATTTCATCCTAATATGAATGAAGGAGAAAAAACATATTTAAACACTATGAAAAAACTTTTAGATAAAAATTTAGTAGACATTATAGGTGGATGTTGTGGAAGTAATTATGAACACATAAAAAAATTGAAAGAATTAATAAAGTAAAAAATAGGATCAATGAAATAAATTTATTTCATTGATCCTATTTTTATGGTGTACCTAAAGAGATTTGAACTCATAACCTATACCTTAGGAGGGTATTGCTCTATCCAATTGAGCTATAGATACGCATAATTGAAATGTAACAAATAAAAAAAAATAAGTCAAGAAAAATAAAATAATGTACAATAAACTTTCTTAACTTGATAAAATAAGAAGCATTTATTATAATTGACAAGCTTGACATTAGTGCTAAATATATATTATAATTACACTATGTTTTATAATATAACAAATTGCGGAGGGGTAATTTATGAAGAGAGTTTCGTTTTTTTTAGGGGCATTAGCACTTACAACAATAGCATCAGCAGCAGAAACAAAAGTTGGAGTAACAGTATATCGTTACGATGATAATTTTATGTCAACAGTAAGACAAAGAATTGAAGAAGTTGCAAAGAATGATAAAGATGTAGAAGTTTTAATGAATGACTCACAAAACGATCAATCAAAACAAAATGACCAAGTAGATATATTAATAGCTAAAGGAGTTAATTCATTAGCAATAAACTTAGTTGATCCAGCAGCAGCATCAACAGTAATAGCAAAGGCAAAAGCTGAGGATATTCCAGTTGTTTTCTATAATAAAGAACCATCTCAGGCAGATATGGACAGTTATGATAAAGCTTATTATGTAGGAACAGATTCAAAAGAATCGGGAGTAATTCAAGGGGAAGTAGTAGCAAAGCATTGGAAAGCAAATCCAAAATGGGATTTAAATAAGGATAGAGTAATTCAATATGTTTTATTAAAAGGAGAGCCAGGACATCCAGATGCAGAAGCTAGAACAACTTACGTTACAAAAACATTAAATGATAATTTTAAAATAAAAACAGATGAGCTTCATATGGATACAGCTATGTGGGATGCAGCTATGGCTAAAGATAAAATTGAAGCATGGTTATCTGGACCAAATGGAGAAAAAATAGAGGTAATAGTAGCTAATAATGATGGAATGGCAATGGGAGCTGTAGAGGCTTTAAAAGCTAACGGAAAGCCAAATATTCCAGTATTTGGAGTAGATGCTTTATCAGAAGTATTAGTTATGATTGAAAAGGGTGAAATGGCTGGAACAGTTCTAAATGATGGAATAAATCAAGGACAAGCAGCTTATGAAATAGCTAGAAATTTAGGTCAAGGAAAATCACCAGTTGAGGGAACAAAATGGAAATTAAATAATAGAGTTTTAAGAATCCCTTATGTTGGTGTAGATAAAGATAACTTAAATCAGTTTAAAAAGTAGGAGATGTAGGGGGGGTATTTAATCCCCCTATTTTAATAAAAATAGTATTTTTAAGGAGAGAAAATGGATAAGTATTTACTTGAAATGACAGGTATATCGAAATCATTCCCAGGTGTAAAAGCCCTAGATAATGTAAATCTAAAAATAAGACCACATTCAGTTCATGCTTTAATGGGAGAAAATGGAGCAGGAAAATCAACTTTAATGAAATGTCTTTTTGGTATTTATGAAAAAGATACTGGTAAAATACTTTTAGATGGAAAAGAGATAAACTTTATTTCAGCAAAAGATGCTCTAGAAAATGGAGTTTCTATGGTACACCAAGAATTAAATCAAGTTTTGCAAAGATCAGTAATGGATAATGTGTGGTTAGGAAGATATCCACAAAAGGGAATGTTTGTAGATCATAAAAAGATGTATGAAGATACAAAAAAAATATTCGAAGAGTTAGACATAGACATAGATCCTAGATCAAAAGTATCAACATTATCTGTTTCTCAAATGCAAATGGTAGAAATAGCTAAAGCCTTTTCATATAACTCAAAAGTTATAGTGATGGATGAGCCTACCTCTTCTTTAACAGAAAAAGAAGTTGGACATCTTTTTAAGATTATCAATAAATTAAGAGATAGAGGTTGTGGAGTAGTTTATATTTCTCATAAAATGGAGGAGATTAAAGCTATCTGTGATGATATTACAATACTTAGAGATGGACAATGGATATCAACTTCAAGCTTAGATGGTGTAAGTACTGATAAGATAATAGGAATGATGGTAGGAAGAGAACTGACTCAAAGATTTCCGCCAAAGACCAATAAACCTAAAGAGGTAATTTTAGAAGTTGAAAATTTAACAGCTAAGAATCAACCATCAATCAAAGAGGTTAGCTTTAAATTAAGAAAAGGAGAGATACTTGGAGTAGCAGGACTAGTAGGTTCAAAAAGAACAGATATTGTTGAGACAATATTTGGAATTAGAGAAAAATCTTCTGGAACAATTAAAATAAATAATAAGTCAATTGATAATCATTGTAGTTTAGATGCAATAAAAAATGGTTTTGCTCTTGTAACAGAGGAGAGAAGAGCTACAGGAATATTTCCACAACTTAATATAGAGTTTAATTCATTAATATCAAATATGCCAAAATATGAAGCTAAAAATAAGTTATTAAATTCTAGCAAAATGCAAGGGGATACAAAATGGGTAATTGATTCTATGAGAGTAAAAACACCAAGTCAAAAAACTCAAATAGG
The DNA here is from genome assembly GCF_947039425.1 of uncultured Cetobacterium sp. Taxonomy (GTDB): domain Bacteria; phylum Fusobacteriota; class Fusobacteriia; order Fusobacteriales; family Fusobacteriaceae; genus Cetobacterium_A. The sequence continues at coordinate 11,208 of NZ_CAMQYW010000034.1, forward strand.
AAATTTATCTGGGGGAAATCAACAAAAAGTAATTATTGGAAGATGGTTACTTACAAGTCCTGATGTTTTAATGTTAGATGAACCTACAAGGGGAATAGATGTAGGGGCGAAATATGAAATTTATCAATTAATGTTAGATTTAGCAAATAAAGATAAAGCTATGATAATGATTTCTTCAGAAATGCCAGAGTTATTAGGGGTAACAGATAGGATTCTTGTAATGAGTAATGGAAGAGTTGCAGGAATTGTAAATACAAATGAAACAAGTCAAGAAGAA
>NZ_CAMQYW010000035.1 GCF_947039425.1 uncultured Cetobacterium sp.
AGATACGAATTCGTGACTGGAGTTCAGACGTGTGCTCTTCCGATCTAAAAGATTTCTTCATGGAGCAGGAACGACATGTAATGCTGATGTTTTTGCTTGGTCTGCAGCTCAAATAAAAAAAGCACTGGATATTACTAAAAAATTAAATGGTGAGGGCTATGTTTTTTGGGGAGGTAGAGAAGGATATGAAACTTTATTAAATACTAATATGAAATTAGAACTTGATAACCTAGCTTGTCTTTTAAATTTAGCAACAGAATATGCTAAAGAGATTGGATTTAATGGACAATTTTATATTGAACCAAAACCTAAAGAACCTACAAAACATCAATATGATTTTGATGTAGCTACAGTTATGAATTTTTTAAGAGCATATGGACTAGAAAATAAATTTAAAATGAATATAGAAGCAAATCATGCAACTCTTGCAGGACATACATTTCAACATGAATTAAGACTTGCTAGAGTAAATGGAGTATTTGGAAGTGTTGATGCCAATAGAGGAGATTTACTCCTTGGATGGGACACAGATCAATTTCCAACAGATATATATGATGCCACTTTGGCTATGTATGAAATTCTTATGGCTGGTGGTTTTACAACAGGAGGATTAAATTTTGATGCTAAAGTTAGAAGAGCATCAACAGATACTCTAGATTTATTTTATGCTTATATAGGAGGAATGGATACATTTGCTAAAGGATTAAAAGTAGCAGCTAAATTAATAGAAGATAAAGTTTTTGAAAATATCATAGAAAAAAGATATGAAAGTTTTAAAAGTGAAATAGGTATTAAAATTTCAGAAAAAAATATAACTTTAAAAGAACTTTCAGATTATGCCTTAACTTTAAAAGAAGTAAAAAATACATCTGGAAGACAAGAGATGCTTGAAAATATTTTAAATAACTATATCTTTAAAACAAACTAAAATAGCACCATCTCGTAAAATTTATATTTTGCGAGATGGTGTATTCTTATTTTATAACCCTTTAAAATTTTTATTTATTTATTGTATAAAAATTACGATATTTTTATTATTGTAATACGAGTTTTATATTTTTTATTAAAAAATATAATTATTAATATCTCCAAAAAAAAATGATTAAAAACACTTTATTTTATTACCTTTTTTGTTCATATATGATAAAATATAGTTTCTTAAAAACCATGCTGGAGATGATTTTATGTTTAAAATTACAACTTTATTTTTTATAATTTTCATATCAACTTTTTCATCTAATAAATATAAACCTAAAAACATTCAAGAAAAAATAACTTTAAATAAATATAAACATAAAATATTAACAGTTGGACTTAGTGATGCTGATTTATTTCAAAGTAAAACTAATGGGCAATCTTTAAATTTAATAATAAAAGATCTTTTAGAAAATTATTTAGATTTAAAAATTAAAGTTAAAATTGATGATTGGGATGATTTATATAAAGAATATAAAAATAATAAAATTGATATTTTAGGGAATTTAACACACTCCTTAAAAAGAACTGATCATTCTGTTTTTTCCTACCCCTTATTTGATCAAAGTTTATATATTGCTTCAAATAAAATTAAATTACAAAATTTGGAAGATTTAAGTAATAAAAATATTTATACAGTTAAAGATTCCATTTATAATAATTATTTAAATGGTCTTGTTTCAAATAAAAATATAAATATTAATTTAATTTCAACTAATAATAAAATGAATTTTAAAAATCAACTTATTTTAGGACCTGAAAAAGAGATTGAGAAATTAAAATATAAAATAAAATTAATTAGTCTTCCTGGATTATCAATTGGATTACATAAAAAGTATAATGATTTGCTTCCAATTATAAATAATGCTTTAAATGAAAAATATTTAAAAGAAATTTCAAATTTATTTAAAGAAAAGAAAAATAATATATATAAAGAAAATTTTTATAATTCATTAACATTAGATGAAAAAATATATTTAAAAAAATTAAAACCACTTAATTTTGCATATGAAGCTGATCAAAATATAGTTTATTACTCTAAAGAGTTTAATCAATATATTGGATTTATTCCACTTATAATTAAAGAAATTCAAGAACGAAGCTCAATTAGATTTAATATTGTTAATAATAAATTTAAAAATATAAATGAGATATATAATGCCTTTCTAGAAGAAAAAGTTGATATTCTTCCTTTGGCTAAAAATAAAGAAAGAAATAATTTATTCGAATTTACAAATCAAGTTGATTCAGTTAATCTATTTGAAATAACAAATTATAAATATGATATAAAAAAAATAGGTGTCATTCAAAATTCAATAGAAGAAAGTATTGCTCAAAATTATTTTTTAAAAAATAATATTGTTTTATATAATAACTATGAAAATTTAAAAAAAGATTTAATATCCCATAAAATTATGAGTGGATTCCTTTTTTCAAGAGAGGGATTAAGTTCTGATAAATTTAAAATAAAAAAAATGATGGAAATCCCTATTTATTTTAGTGTTCATAAAGATGATATTATTTTAAAAAATATTTTAAACAAAGCTATTATACATCTTCTAAATCTTAAAGATATAAAAGAAAAAGCAAAAGAGGATATTAATTATGAAAGGTTTTTAAAAAATGAAAATAATAAAGATAAAAATAAAATTTTATTATATTTATGGAGTATAACTTCTATCTTATTTATTATTGCATTATTTAAAATAATATTTCATAAAAAAATGGTCAAAAGATTAAAAAAAGATCCTTTAACAGGACTTAAAAATAGAATTGAATTTAATAGCTTTAATTTTAATGATATTGATTTAAAAGGATATGCTATTAGCATTGATATTAATAATTTAAAAGATTTTAATGACAAATATGGACATATTGCTGGAGATAATCTGATTTTAAAAATATCTAATTTTTTAAAAAATACATTTAATGAAAACTATACTTTTAGAATTACTGGTGATTCCTTTTATATTTATTTAGATAATAATAATATCTTGTTTCATTTAGATAAATTAATAGATCATATTAGAAAATTTAAAAAAATATCTGGATACTTTATTCATTTAAATATTGGATATTTTCATATTAAAAATAATGAAACTTCTTTAGAAAAGGCTTTCAATTATGCTGATATGGCTATGTATGAATCTAAAAAAAACTTATCACTTTATTATTTAGAAGCAACAGATTTATTAATAAAGAAAAAAGAAAGGGAATATACTATTAAAAATCTTTTAAGAGAAGAAAAAATTAATGAAATTTTTCCAGTTTATCAACCTAAATTTTCTATAAAAAACAATGAAATTATAGGTGGAGAAGCTCTTGCTAGATGGATTACAACAGATTTAGGGTTTATCTCTCCAGCTGAATTTATTCCCATTGCTGAAAAAATTAAACAAATTTATCTTATTGACTATAAAATAGCTGAAGAAACTATTAAAACCATAAAAAAATGGAAAGATTTAAATTTAATTAATAAAAACTTTAAACTTTCTTTTAATATATCTATGGAGACTTTTGAAAGAGAGGATATTGTTAATACGTTAACAACTTTATTGGATAAATATAATATCTCTGGAGAATATATTGAAATAGAAATAACAGAATCAATTCTTTCAAGTAATTTAAACAAAACCTTAGAAAAATTAAAACTTATTAAAAATTTAAATATCCAAATTTCAATAGATGACTTTACAGCAGGACATTCAACAGCTACTCTTCTTACCTGCCTTCCTATAGATATTGTTAAATTTGATAAATCTATTTTAGATATTATAGTAGAATCAAACAGTTATAATCATAGTATTTATAAAAATTTAATATCTTTAGTTAAAGATTTAAATTTAAAAATTGTCGCTGAAGGTATTGAAACAGAATATCAACTTAAATTTTTAAAAGATAATAATATTGATATTGGTCAAGGGTATCTTTTTAGTAAACCTATTCCTTCTATTGATTTTGAAAACTTATTACAAAAAAAAAGAGATGAATAAAATTTTCATCTCTTCTTTATATTATTAAATTAATATTCTTTTTAAAAGTTCACTTACATTTTCTTTATTATCTAAATATTGAACTAAATTATATGTATATTTTAAATCTTTATTTTTTTCTTCAGAAAGTAATCCTTTAAAATCTTCTATTTTTGAATAATTATTTTTGCTCATCCAATTTTTTATATCATCTATTATTACACTAGCTTTTCTAGGTTCTAATAAAATAGCACTAACCATCTCAACAACACTAGCTCCTACCAAAATATTTTTAACAGCATCCATTCCACTTAAAATGCCTGTATTTGATACTAGGCTTAAGTTACATTCGCTTTTATAATAAGATCCAACAGTACGTAAACTATTACTATTTTCACCTTTATGACTTAAATATGGTCTTGCATTTATTTTATTTAAATTCATATTAATATCAAAATTTAAGAATTTACCAAACAATACTACCCCTTTCACATTTACTTCTGCTAATTTATCCAAAAATAAATTAACATTTGAATAAAAAGGTGATATTTTAACAGTTACTGGTATTTTTACAGATTCAACAACAGATTTAACTATCTGTAATTGTTCCTCTTCAACTTCATTTGATGATTTTTTTAGATCATGAGGAACAAATAATAAATTTATTTGTAAAGCATCTGCACCTGATTTTTCAATAGCTTTAGCATATTCTACCCAACTTTTTATATTTGTGCAGTTAAAACTTACAATCAAAGGTATCTTTATTTGTTTTTTTATCTCTGTTATTTTAAAGACATGATCTTCTATTCCCGTATCTTCTCTTTCAGGAGCTATAGTAACCATCTCTGCATTTCTATCGCCATACTCTCCCATAAGTTCATCAAATAATAGATTATCTTTTTCTACTTGTTCTTGAAAAATTGTTTTATAAACAACTGCTCCTGCTCCTGCTTCTTCATATATTCTTAGGTAGTCTATTTTATCAGTAAAAGGATTTGCTCCAATTATTAATGGACTCTTTAAATTTAAACCCATATAATTAGTACTTAAATCAATATTCATATGACACTCTCCTTTTCTTTTATAAAAACCTTTAATATTAATATGGTTGAATTATATTCTTTTAGTTACAAAAAGTCAAAATAATATATATCGTATTGAATTTTATTGAGATAGTTGTATAATAAAATTAGTAGAGTAACATTTTATATTTTTACAGGAGATGACTTATATGAAAAAAATATTATTTGGACTATCATTAGTTATAGCTCTAAGTGCATGTAGTGGAGATTACAACACACCTATTGAAGCAAAAATGATTCCTGCCAATTTAGTTAAGGTAGACAATGGAAAACTTTATGGCATTCTGTCTAATAAATTAATTACTGGTACTATTTATAGTGTTGACTCACAAGGCCATACTTTTATTTTCCCTGTTGTTAAAGGAGAATATAATGGAACTGAAACTTTTATGGTTAATAAAGAAAAGGTCGCTTCATTTAAAAGAGACCCTAAAACAGATGATCATATTATTAATGTAACTTATTATTATCCAAATGGCAAAATAAAAACTCAAGAAACTGTTGATAGAAATAGCTTAACATCAATAGAAAAGAAATTTAATAGTGTAGGAAAATTAGTTGAGATGTATTCTATGACTAAAAATACTCTTAAAGAAAATAATGAACCTGTTCAAGATGCTGATAATAAAAATTATATAATAAATCGTTTTACAGAATTAGAAAAAATAATTAACTCTGGAACTATATTAAATTAAATGAAACCTGACTAAAATTAGTCAGGTTTCATTTTTTCAAAAAATAAAAAAAGTCAAAGCGATTAAACTTTGACTAATTAATTATCTAACTGTTACGATGTTAGAAGCTTGAGGACCTTTATCTCCATCAACGATGTCGAAAGTAACTTCCTCTCCTTCAGTTAATTTCTTGAATCCGTCTGCTTTGATTTGAGAGAAGTGTGCGAATACATCTTTCCCGTCCTCAGCAGTTATAAATCCAAATCCTTTTTCTTCGTTAAACCATTTTACTGTACCTTTCATTCTAGTACCTCCGTTATTTTAATTTGTAATAATTCTACAAATTTTAAATTACTGTTGAATAAGAAGGTTCTTTAAGATACTCTGTTCAAAAATATACCCATTCCTTACTACCTGAAATTAAAACTTATATAACCATTTCTAAAATTATTATACTCTATTTTTTAGTCTTTGTCAACTTATATTATTTTTATATAGATAAGTTTGTGAATTATATATGATAATGTTCTAATCCTCTAATTGGGAAAACATTAATTATATACTTTCCTTATAATATAAAAAAAGAACTCTTCCGAGTTCTTTTTATTTTATGCTTCTATTGGTGTTGATAATTTTTTACTTACTACATATGCTATTCCACCAGCAACTAATGTTGGTACAACCCATACAAATCCTTGTTTAGCTAGAGGTATACTTCTATATAATACTTCTATTACATGTATATCTGAATTATCAACGATAATTTGAATTACTGCAAATACTGCTGATGCAGCAACACAACTACGTCTTATTGTTAAGTTTGAAATTCCCATAATTCCTAAGAAGATTAAAACTATTGTTATTGGATATAAAATTCCTAAGATAGGTGAAGCTATTACTACGATTTTATCTACTCCAAAGTTAGCCATAAAAGTAGAGATTAAAGATGAAACTACAGCTACTTTCTTATAACTCATTTTATAAGTGTTTGAGAAGAACTCTGATACTACCATTGTTAATGCTATTGAAGTTGATAAACAAGCTGCAATTACACAAATTCCGAATATAAAGTTTCCATATTTTCCTAAGAATAAAGTTACAAAGTTAGCAACTAAAGATGCTCTTGATATATCTGCTGGGAAATACTGATTTCCAGTTGCCCCTAAGTAGAAAAGACCTAAGTAAATAATTGCAAGACCAGAACCTGTTACAATTGAAGCTCTTTTTATAATTGTTGCTCTTTCTGATTTCTTATCATATCCTCTTACAGTTAACTCAGCAAGAATAACCATACTAAATAATCCAGCCATGATTCCATCCATTGTTTGATATCCTTGAGAGAATCCAAATCCAAATGGATTAGCTGATACATGTGGAGCTCCTGGTGTTCCTATTTTATGTGTTGCTCCTATATAGATCATTGCTAAAACTATAGTTACTATTGTAGGAGTTAAAATTTTTCCAACTCTATCAATTGCTTTTGATGGATTTAATGACATATATAGTGTTATTCCAAAGAATATAATTGAACTTATTATTGGACTTAAATGAAATCCACCTAAATTTGGTAGTAATCCTAATTCATAAGCAGTTGCTGCTGTTCTTGGTGTATTTGTAAATACAACTGAAGCCATTAATAATAAAGAGTATAATGTGAAAAATGATTTTGATACTCCTCCTGCAAACTTCTCATAACTTCCAACTTTATTCATAGTCAGTACTCCAAGTACTGGTAATCCTATTCCTGTTAATGCAAACCCAAGTGCTGATACCACCCAGTTTTGACCCATTGCTAATCCTATACTTGGTGGAAATATTAAATTCCCAGCTCCGAAAAACATTGAAAACAATGCTAAACCTATTACTAACCAATCTGATTTTGATTTTTTCATTTTGAAACACCTTCCCTAATCTAATTTTGTAGCTTTTTTCTTTTTGTCTTAAAAATTTAATATATTTTCAAGACTCTTACTATTTTTTTTATTCCAATAATTGTTAATCGTCTATTGTATGTTAAAACGATTTTTTTCGTTCTGTTACTGAACTTAGGTGAATTATATTACAAACTTTATTTTGTGTCAAGTATATTTATTTAAGACAGTTGTCGTTAAAATTCATTATTCCTCATCCAGCCCTTTTTTTTCAATATGTTTTAACTTCCAAAAAAGTCAAAAAATATTTTTATGTGTTGTTTTTACGGAAAGTGTTCTATTTCAAATATTATTGTGGGCTAATTATAGTAGTTACTTTTAAGTACGATCGTTCTTATTAATGATTAATTTTTAGTGAAACTATAAAGCTTACTTTCTTTAAAAAATGTCTGTAAATATTTTTGTCCTAAATTAATATTTATATTTTAGTACTTTTTTTGTAAAAATAGTTTTTAAGTATAAGTATATTTATATATTCCAATCTATATTTTTGACCTTAACTTTAATTTGTGTTCACTATTTATAATAATTAAAACTGCTATTTTTATCTATTTAAATTGATTATTGAGTGTTTTAAATCAGTTTTTTTTTATAGTAAAATAAAAATACACCTTTAATATTAGATCTATAATCTAAAATTAAAAGTGTATTTCATTATTTTCTATACTAACTATTCATTTATTTTGTTGTAGTTGTTTCTTCTGCTTTTTCAGGAGCCTCAGTTTTAGGAACATCAACTGTTTTTGAAACAGGTTCTTTAAAAGTTTCATCTTGTGTTACACCTTGAACATTAACTTCTCCATTTTTTTCTTGTGTTGCTTCTGCTACAGTATTTTGTTCTGTCACAGTTCCATTTGGATTTTCTGTTACAGTTGTTTGATCTGTTACAGCTTCTGCTACAACTTGTTGAGATTTACTTGCTTGCTTTTCAGAAGTTTTTCCATTACATGCAAATAAAGAAAGAGATAAGGCTAAAATAGCTAGTAATTTTAATTTGTTATTCATAGTATCCTCCTAAAATTAAATAAATTGTTTTTTTTTTCACAATTTATTTAATTTTACTACTTATTACTCTTTAATTCAACTTTTTTATTGTTAAAATTATTTCACTGAAAATCTTAATAAAAAGAAAAAAAAGTGGTAAAATATAAAATAAAATCTATTACTAAGGAGAGGTCTATGAAAAAAGGTAAAATGATAACAGTAAAAGTTAATAAAGGAGGAATAGGGAAGACAACTATTTCAACATGGCTAGCTCATGGTTTAGCTGAACTAGGTTATAAAACTTTATTATTAACCTCTGATTCTCAAAATAATATTTTAGATATTACTTTTAAAGAAGAACAGAAACCTCTTTATAGTAGCGGTCTAAAAAATTGGGTAACTAAAGGAAATGGAGATATTATTAATATAAGAAAAAATCTAAATTTTATTCCACTAGAAAATAGCATTTTTAGTAATAATTTTTTAAAAAAACTACCACTATTTTTGGAAAAATTAAAAGAAGATTATGACTTTATAATCAATGACAGTATTCCAACTATTAAATTAGATAAAGAATTTGTTAACTCTTCTGATAAACTTATCATTCCAGCTTTTTGTGATAGATCTACAGTTGAAGGAATTTTAAATGTCATTGATGAAGCTGGTATTGATAAAATCTTTGCAATATTAGTTAATAAATATGAAAATACTGAAACCCAAAAAAAATACTATAAACAATTAAAAGAAGTTTTAGATAATACAAATATAATATTTCCTAATCCAATTCCTAATAAATCACAAATTTCAAAATTAATAGATCAAGGAAAAACTATTTGGGAAAGTAAGTCTCAACAAGTACAAGATATACAGGATACTTTAACAACCATTTTATACGAATTAATTCACGGAGGTAAATAATGTGCGCCTTAACTCTTCAAGAAAGAATGTCTCAGAAAGTCAAAGAAAAATCAATTGAAAAATCAGTTGAATTAAATAATAAATTAGTACTATCAACATATAATTTTTCAAAATTAAATTTAGATAAAACTACACTTTCCTTTTTAGAAAATAAAACAATTGAAATAAAAAAAATTACAAATAAAGCATACACTGAATTAGGTAAATTATTTTTTGAAACATCTAATCTTTTATCCCTTAATGGATATGGTTGCTTTGAGCAATGGTATACAGAACTTGGTTTTAAAAAACAAACAGTTTACAATTATATTAATAGATATAAAATGATTGTCCAACGGTTGGACAATCAAAAAACCATTGAAAGTTTACCATTAAAAATGGTATATGAAATTGCAAAAGAGAATTGTGATGAATCCTTGATTACTAAGGTTTTAAACCTTCAAATTACAACTTATCAAGACTTAATTCATGAAAAAAATAAATTTAAAAATACAGAGGAAAACGCAATAGAATTATTAGACTCTAATGAATCTATTGATTATATAAATATTGAAAAAAAGTATAAAAATATAAAAAAAATTCTGACTAAAAATAATTATGAAAATATTAATCAAAAAAAGAAACAAAAGATATATGAATATATAAAAAAAATTGAATTATTATTAAAGTAATCTAGGAGGATTTTATGAGTTTAAAATTAAAAATTGGAGATACTATTGGTTTTTATTCTTCTTCATCTCCAGCAACTTTTTTTGCACCAAAAAGATTTAATAGAGCTGTACATTATTTAGAAAATAAAGGTTTTTCTCTCATCGCTGGATCTCTAACTGGACAAAAGGATGGATATAGATCAGGATCTATCCTTGAAAGGGCTAAAGAACTTAATAATCTTATACAAAATAAAAATATCAGTTGTATTATGTCTACTATAGGTGGAAATAACTCAAATTCACTCTTACCATATATTGATTACGAAACAATAAAAAAAGATCCTAAAATATTTATAGGATATTCTGATATAACTGCTATTTTACTTGGAATATATGCAAAAACAGGAATAGTTACTTTTTACGGGCCTGCACTTGTTGCAAGTTTTGGAGAGTTTTCTCCCCTTGTTGATGAAACATATAATTATTTTTCTGATATTTTAATAAAAAATAATAACCTTCCATACACATATAAAAATCCAGATTTTTACACTGATGAATTTATAAATTGGGAGGAACAAAATACTTCTAAAAATACATATAAAAATACACTTATTACTGTTATTCCTGGAGTTGTAAAAGGAAGAGTTATTGGTGGAAATTTAAATACAATTTATGGTATTTGGGGAAGTGAATATATGCCTGAAATTAAAAAAGGAGATATCCTTTTTATTGAAGATTCTTTAAAAACTGCTGCTGATATTGAACGAAGTTTTTCTTTTTTAAAAGTTAATAAAATCTTTGATAAAATTAGTGGAATTATATTAGGAAAACACGAACTTTTTAATGATCAAGGATGTGGTAAAAAACCATATGAAATTTTACTAGAAGTATTAGGTGAAACTAAAATACCTTTTTTAGCAGATTTCGATTGTTGTCATACTCATCCCATGATAACTCTCCCAATTGGAGGAGAAATTGAATTAGATACAATCAATCAAAAAATAACACTTCTTAAATTTTAAATAATAAAAAATGCTTGGAAATCCAAGCATTTTTTATGTCTCATTATACGAATAAGTAAACTAAACCTAAAACATTGAAAAAGATTAGTGCGGAGGAAAATCTTTTTTCAATATATACTAGTAGTATTCTCAAATAACACTCCTAATATTTGTGCAAAAGTAAACTTAAATAAATATAGATCGGAAGAGCACACGT
>NZ_CAMQYW010000036.1 GCF_947039425.1 uncultured Cetobacterium sp.
TTTTCATAACTTCTGACTATTTTCTCTATTCGGTTGTTAATGTCCTTCTGTTGTTTTGTTTCGTCTTGCGGTGTTTGCCGCTGACAAAAATAATAGTACCACAATTTTTAAACTTGGTCAATAACTTTTTTTTATTTTTTTAAAAAACTTTCCATCTTTTTAGAAAATTCTCTAAGTTTCTCTATACTTTTAACTAAAGATACTCTCACATACCCTTGTTTTCCAAAGGCTTCTCCTGGAACTAATGCTACTTTTTCTTTTTTTAAAAATTCCATTACAAATTCTAAAGAAGTTTTATTTTCTAAAGGATTTTTAAAAAATAAATATATTCCTCCTTGGCTTTTTATTGTAAATATATTAATTTTTTTTAATTTTTTTTCTAAATAATCAAATCTTTTTTTATATTCCTCTGCAAATACTCTTGTATCACTATATTGCTTCAAAGCTTCTATTGCTCCTATTTGTGATATTGTATTTGGAGAAGTTACTGTATATTGGCTTACTTTTTTTATATTTTCTATTATAGATAAATCTCCTATTACATATCCGACTCTATATCCTGTCATTGAATGAGATTTTGAAAATCCTCCTATCAAAATTATATTCTTATGATTTTCAGCAAACATAGCTACAGATACACTCTTTTTAAAAGCTAATCCTTCGTATATCTCATCAGATATAACTACTATATTTTTTTCTATACAAAAATTTAAAATTTCTTGAAGTTCTTCACTATTTAAACATACTCCTGTTGGATTATTGGGATAGTTTAAAATTAAAGCTTTTGTTTTTTCACTTATATTTTTCTTTAAATTATTTATGGTTATTTTAAAACTATCTTTTTCAGTATCAAAAAAAACACATTTCCCCATAGCCATTTCAATTAATGGTGCATACCCAGGATATGCTGGAACTGCTATTAATATCTCATCTCCAGGACAGATTAATGTTTTTAAAGTTGACGATAGAGCTTCTGTTGATCCTGCACATATTAATACATTTTCTGTTAAATAATTGCTTTTATATTTATTATTGTAATATTTAGCCACTTCATTTTTTAGCTCTACAATACCACCAGTCATTGAATATTTAATGTTATTATTTTTCATATATTCTATACATGCATTAGTTATTCCAATAGGAGTGGGAAGATCTGGTTCTCCTATCGTTAAATTTAAAACATCTTCATATTTTTTTGATTCATTTGAAATTTCTCTTATTAAAGAACTTTTTAAATTTAATACATTTTTATTAATCATACTGTCTCTTCCCACTCCACTTTTTATTTTCTTAGATCATCAACTAATCTTGTTTTTTCTATTGTTTTTTCATCTTTCATCTTTATTATCTTTCCTGGGTTTCCAGCTACTACTGCTCCTGCTGGAACATCTGATAACACTATAGCTCCTGCTGCTATAACTGCACCTTTCCCTATTCTTACACCTTCTAATACTACTGCATTAGCTCCTATCAAAACATCATCCTCTATAATTACTGGAGTTGCTGATGGTGGCTCTATTACTCCAGCTAAAACAGTCCCAGCTCCTATATGACAATTTTTACCAACAGTTGCTCTTCCTCCTAAAACAGCATTCATATCAATCATAGTTCCTTCTCCTATAATTGATCCAATATTTATTATAGCACCCATCATTATAACTGCATTTTTACCAATAGTAACTTTATCTCTTATAACTGCTCCTGGTTCAATTCTAGCATCTATATTAGTTAAATCTAATGTTGGAATTCCTGAGTTTCTTCTATCGTTTTCAATTATATAATTTTTTATACTCTCTTTATTTTCTGTTAAAACTTTTTCAATATCCTTTAAATCTCCCATTAATATATGAGAGCCATTTCCATTAAATATAAATACCTCTTTTGAAGTTGTTTTTATATCTCCATTTACATAAACTTTAACTGGAGTTTTTTTATTTGAATTTTTTATATATGATATTAATTCATTTGCCGTATCTAATTTCACTATCTCTCTCCTTTATCTTTAAACATATCTTCCATAGTATAAAGATTTTTTTCTTTTTTTTCTAAATATTTAGCACACTCTATTGCTCCTGCAGCAAAAATCCTTTTAGATAAAGCCTTATGTGTAATTTCTATTACTTCATCATCACCTAAAAATAAAATTGAATGCTCTCCAACAACTGTTCCGCCTCTAACTGCATGAACACCAATTTCAGCTCTTTCTCTTTTGCAAATTCCTTCTCTTCCATATACAACATTATATTTTTCACTTAATGAATTTTCTATAGTATTTAAAAGTGTTTTTGCAGTTCCACTCGGAGCATCTATTTTCTTATTATGGTGTTTTTCTATAATCTCTATATCAAATGTTTCTTCTAATTTAGGTGTTATATCTTTTAACATTTCATTTAAAAGATTTATCCCTAAAGAAGTATTAGAAGATAATAAAACTGGTATCTCTTTACTAGTCTCTATTATATTTTTTAAAATATCTCCATTATATCCAGTTGTTGCAATAACAACTGGATACTTTCTATTTTTACACTCTTTTAACATTCTTTCTATTTTAGAAAAATGTGAAAAATCTATAACAACGCAATTCTCTTCTTCCAAAGGAACTTCTGATATTTCATTTACAAAAAAACAATTTTCTCCCAGCTCATTCTTTACTATAGTTCCCATTGTTCCTCTTCCATGAACTACTATTTTCAAATATTTTCACCTACACCTTTCAACTCTTTTTCTAAAATACTAACACTTAAATCTGATAAATCTCCTAAAGGTAATCTACAGTTCCCTACTATATTTCCTAATAAATTCATAGCTTTTTTCACTGGTACTGGATTAACTTCTACAAACAAAGCTTTTACAAGTCCATTATATTTTAGTTGTAATCTTCTTGCTTCAATTACATCTCCATTTAAATAACACTCTACTATATTATGTGTTACTGCTGGCTCTATATTAGCAAGTACTGAAATTGTTCCCACAGCTCCTAATGACATTAGTGGAACTGTTATGTCATCATTTCCTGAATATATTAATAATTCTGGAACTTCTCTCGCTACCTCTGCTGCATATGATATATCTCCACTTGCTTCTTTTAATCCTATTATATTCTTATGCTTTGCTAATCTTTTTAATAAACTAACTGACAAATTAACACCTGTTCTTCCAGGAACATTATATAAAATAATAGGAATATTTACAAAATCAGCTATTGATACATAGTGCTTATATATTCCATCTTCATTCCCTTTATTATAGTAAGGAGTTACTAACAATAGACCATCTGCACCTAATTGTTCATATTTTTTTGACAGTTCTATTGCGTGCTTTGTATCATTACTCCCTGCTCCTACTATTATTGGTAATCTTTTTTGATTTTTTTCTATTACTACTTTTACTATATTTTCTTTTTCTTCATCATCCAAAGTACTTGATTCTCCAGTAGTTCCTAAAATAATTAGTGCATCTGTTTTGTTTTCACAATGATAATCTACAAGTTCTTCAATTTTTTTATAATTTACAGTTAAATCTTCATTAAAAGGTGTTATAAGTGCTACTCCTGATCCTTTAAACATAAGTTTCCTTCCTCCATTAAAAATTCTAATATTTCAATTGCGTTAGATGCAGCTCCTTTTCTTATATTATCTGCTACAATCCATAAACTCACTCCATTTTCTGTACTAATGTCTCTTCTTATTCTCCCTACCATTATTTCATCTTTTCCTGAAATATCTTTGGGAGTTGGGATTTCATCTGTTAATATTATATTTTTTTCTTTTCTTAAAACTTCCTTAATCTCTTCTAAGTTAAAAGAATTTTCAAGTTCAATATTTACTGAAACTCCATGGCCATTCCATACAGGTACTCTAACACAAGTAGCAGTAACTTGTAAATCTTCATTTTCTAATATTTTCTTTGTTTCTTGAATCATTTTCCATTCCTCTTTAGAATATCCATTATCTAATAGATCATCTATTAAGGGTAAGCAATTATAAGAAATATCTTTTTTATAAAATTTACACTCTTCTCCATTTATTCCTTTTTTCATATCCTCTATACCTTTATTTCCAGAACCTGAAACTGCTTGATATGTTGAATAAACTACTCTTTTTATTTTAAAGTTTCTATCTAAAGCTTTTAAAGGTGCCATGCATTGAATAGTTGAACAATTTGGATTAGATATTATCCCTTTATTTTCTAAACTTCTTCTTCCATTCACTTCAGGAACTACTAATGGAACTTCTTTTTCCATTCTAAACGCTGAAGAATTATCTATAACTATACACCCTTTATTTGATGCTATTGGAGCAAATTTTCTACTAACATCTCCACCTGCTGAAAATAATGCCACATCTAAATCGTCAAATGATTCTTCTGTTAATTTTTCAACCTTATATTTTTTCCCATTAAAAAATATATCTTTTCCTTGGCTTTTTTCACTTGCTAAAAACTTAATTTTATCAAATTTAATTTTCTTTTCTTCTAAAACTTTTATAAATGTTTGTCCTACTAATCCTGTTGCTCCAACTATTCCTATATTCATAACGCATCTCCTATTCTGATATATATGTTCCCTCTTCACTACCTAAACTCTTCCCTATAAAAATAGGAACTTTGTACTTATGTCCAATTTGAACAGCTCTAAGCTCCATAACTTGAGCTCCCTCTCTTGATAATTTTTCCATTTGATTATATGATATCTCTTTATATTTTTGTGCATTTTTTGATTTTCTAGGATCTTCTGTATATACACCATCTACATCTGTATATATTTTACACTGACATTTTAATTTTCCTGCTAAAGCTACTGCTGTTGTATCTGAACCTCCTCTACCTAAAGTTGTAATATCACCTTCACTATTAACTCCTTGAAATCCAGCTACTATAACAACTTTATTTTGAGCTAAATCATTTTCAATTTTTTCAATATTAATCTCTTTAATTTGGCTATCTCCATAAGGACCTTCTGTTTCTATTTTTATTTGACTTCCTAAATATGACACAGCCGAACAACCAATACCATTTAATGCTATTGACATTAAAGCTATACTTTCTTGTTCTCCCACTGTCATTAACATATCTAACTCTCTTTTACTAGGTTCTCCACATAATGCCCTTGCTTTTTCTAATAAAATATCTGTTGTTTTTCCCATTGCTGAAACTACAACTACTATTTCATTTACTTTATCTTTTAATCCTTTTATATATTCTGCTATTTTTTTTATTTTTTCTAGGGATCCTACAGATGTCCCTCCATATTTTAAAACTAATCTCACATTAACACCTCTCTTTTGGTGTATTTTACCTTTTTTAACATTTTTTGAACATTTATCAAATGTAAAAAAAATATGTTCATGTATATATGTATATACACTTATATTATCTTAGATAATTTTCTATTTTTTATTCACAAAATATGAATTTAACTTTTTTTTATTTTTACTTTAGTATAAAATGTTTTATCACTTAATTTTTACGAGGAGGATTTATGAAGGAACTTTTTAATGAAATTGTTTGCTTTAGAAGAGATTTACATAAAATTCCAGAAGGTGGTTTCAAAGAGTTCAACACTCAAAAATATATTATTGATAATCTAATCAATATGGGATATTCTCCTAAAACTATCTGCCAAACTGGAGTATATGTTTATATAAAAGGAAGTAATCCTAATGTTTGTAAGGCTTTTAGAGCTGATATGGACGCTTTACCTATTAAAGAAGAAAATAATATCTCTTTCTCTTCTAATAATAATTTTATGCATGCTTGTGGACACGATGGACATATGGCAATTCTTTTAGGATTTGCAAAATACCTTAAAAAAGTTAAAACTTTTAATGAAAGTATATTGCTTATTTTTCAACCAGCTGAAGAGGGACCTGGAGGAGCTAAATTTATATGTGATACTGGTTTGCTGGAAACATATTCAGTTAAAGAAATATATGGCCTACATCTTTTCCCTGATTTACCTCAAGGGGTAATCTCCACTAAAGAGGGTATATTCTTTGCTCAAGCTACTGAATTTGATTGTGAAATAATAGGTAAAGGTGGACATGGAGGAATCCCTCAAAATACTATTGATCCTCTTATTCCTTTTACCAAAATAATAGATTCATACCAAAGTATTATTTCAAGAAATATATCTCCCTTTGATCCATGTGTTATTACTGTGGGACACTTCTATGGTGGTAAAGTTAGAAATATAATTCCTAATTCTATTAATTATCATGGTACAATAAGAGCATATTCCCAAGAGAACACTGAATTTTTAATTAAAAGAATGAAAGAGATTCATAGAGGTTTTGAAACTAGTTTTTCTATAAAAGTTAAGGAAGATTTTAGAATTTTATATCCACCTGTTATTAACGATTCTAATCTTTATAATAATTTTTTAAATATTTCTAAGAATTTTAACTTTCAACAAGGAAAAGTTTTAGCCATTGCTGAAGATTTTTCCTTTTATCAAGAAAAAATCCCTGGATTATTTTTTCTATTAGGAACTAAAAATGAAAAGGAAAACTTAACTTCTCCTTTACATAGTTCAACTTTTAATTTTAATGAAACTGTTCTTCTTGAAGGTGTAAAATTATTTGTTTATTTATTGGGGGAAAATTATGAAATATAAAATGATAGTTACAGATTTAGATGACACTTTATTAAATTCTAAGGGAGAAATATCTTCTTTAAATAAAGATGCAATCTTAAAAGCTCAAGAACTTGGTATTAAGTTTGTTCTAGCTTCTGGAAGACCTACATATGCTATGATAAACTTAGCTAAAGAATTACAACTTGAGAAATATGAAAGTTTTTTTCTTTCATATAACGGTTCAATTATAATTGATTGTAAAAATAATAAGCCTCTATTTAATGAATCTCTAACTAATAAAGAGATTGCTGAACTATATGAGTTTAGTAAAAAAGAAAAAGTTAGTATAATTACATATTTAGATTCAGAAATCCTTTCGGAAGAAAATAATAAATATATTGATGTTGAAGTTAATTTAACTCATATGCCTTTAAAAATAGTAAATAACTTTAAAGATTCTATTCCAACATCTTCACCTAAATGTATACTTTTAGAGGAACCTAATTTTTTAAAAAATATTGAAAATAAATTAAAAGAAAAACTTGGAGATAAGTACTCTATTGCTATTTCTAAACCTTTCTTTTTAGAAGTTACTAAACTTGGGGTTGATAAAGGAACCTCTTTAGAAAAACTTTGTACTTTTCTTAATATAAAAATGGAAGAAGTCATTGTTGTTGGTGATTCTTTTAATGATCTTCCCATGTTAAATGTAGCTGGCCTTCCTGCTTGTGTTAATAATGCTAAAGAAGAAATTAAAAAGATCTCAAAATATATTTCAACTTCTAATGATAATAATGGAATTGCTAATTTAATAAATGATTTAATTTTCTAAAAGACAAATATTATTTTGTCTTTTTTTATACAAATACTTTGATAATAAAAATAATTGACAATTGAACTAAAATTTGGTAGTATGTTTTATATCGATTATTGGAGGTTACTATGCAAGTTTTTATTCATCACATTTATGAATTAGAAAAAGGAATAAGAAATCTTATTTTACATACAGTTTCAAAAGAAATGATCCCCTTTGTTGAAGAGAGATTATCTAGTAAAAAAATAAGTTATAAATTATATAAATTACCTAATGGAAGATTCAATGTTTTCTTTGGTGAACATTCATGTATTCAAGTTATTGAAAAAATAAATAAATCTAACCTTTCAGACTATAGTGCTGAAGAGGATTTTATTCTTGGAATTATGCTTGGATATGATAGAAAAAAACAGTGTGATAGATTTATACAATTTAAAGAAAAAGAAGAAAAAAAAATAAAAGTTTCATAGGGAGGGATTTATGGTTGCTATCATTGGTGGATTAAAAAGAGGAGAAAGAGAATATATTGATCTTTTAAAAAATTACGAACTTAAAGGTAAAGTTTACAATACTCAATGCCCTAATTTTTGCAAAAAAATTAAAAATTGTGAAATGTGTATTGTTTTTACTAATTTAGTTAGTCATAATCTTGTTAATAATTGTACTAAAGTTTGCAAAAGCAATGATATTCCCATAATACACCTTACTAATAATAGTATTGGTAAACTTAAAGACAATTTGGATAAAATTTATAAATAAAAAAAGAACTGACTTTTCTCAAGTCAGTTCTTTTTTTACCTTCTTTTTAATAATTTCATTGCATTTTTTACACTTTTATTTCCTAATACAATTAAAATTAAAAAATAAAAACAACCAAAAATTATAGGAATACTTAAAAGTGTTACTATCTTTCCATAATCCTTTATTTTTAATCCTAATAAAAATACTATTCCAAACACAGCTATTCCTACACAAATAGTCATTACTCTATCCTTTGTTAATATTTTATAGTCTGGATATATCTTTTTCATTTTATTTATTTTTATTAAAGATATAATTATTTCTGTAATTAGTGTTGCTGCTGCTGCTCCATTTCTTAAATATGTAGGTATTAAAAAATAATTTAAACTTATATTTATAAGAACTCCTGCTAAAGATATTTTTAATATATATCTTTCAAAATTATTAGGTAAAAGAATTTGCCCACCTATAAAAGTTCCAAAAGCAACAAATCCTATACAAGGAGCCATTATCATCATAGTTATTATAGCTCCTTTAAAATCCTTTCCTGAAAAAAGTAACGTAAATTCTGGTGCTAAATATAACATCAGTATTGTTGCTGGGACTCCAACAATAAAACAATAATCTACAAATATATCTATATTTTTATAAAGTTCACTTTTAGTATTTTTTTTAATCGCTCCAATAATTCTTGGAGATAAAACTATTCCTAAAGTTAAGATTACTGGCAAAACCATTCGATACATTTTTACTGCTGCTGAATATAAACCAACCTCTGTATCATTTACCATTATCCCTAACATTGTTGTATCAATACTACCATAAATTCCAATTGTAAATAAATACATAAAAACTACTAACATATCATTTATATGTCTTTTAAAATTTAATTTTCTTATATCAAAAACAATATATTCTCTAACAGAAAATATATCTATTACTCTAGCTAATACCTCTGGAACTACTAGTAGAAGTGCATATAAATAATAATCTTTAGAATCTTTTATAAAATAAAATAAAAATCCAAGAGATAAGATTCTAATTGCAAAAGATCTTATTAATCTTCTCTTATGATTTTCCATAACAACAAAAATATAATTAATATGAAAACACTCAAATAAAACTTGAATTCCAAAAATATAAAAAAGTAATTTTTCCGAATTAAATTTCCCATAACAATTTACAATTAATAGTAGTAATAAAAGTGCTCCAATACTACTTAACATCGTCATAAATAAAAGCTCTGAAAAAATCTTCTTAAACTCATCCCAATCACCAATACTTTTAGCCTTAGATAACTCTCTTATTCCATAATTTGGTGCACCTAAAACTGATAAAATAATAAAATAAGCTACAACTCCTTGAACAAAATAAACCTTTCCTAAATATTCTGGCATTAAAATCCTAGATACATAAGGAAAAGTTATTATAGGAAATATTGTATTACTTATTATCAAAAGAACATTATACATATAATTTTTTGATACTGACATCTTACTCCCCTTTTTCTTTTATTTGCCATATATTATAACATAATAAAATAAAGGAAGAGAACAATCTCTTCCTTTACGTTTCTTTAAATTTTACTTTTCTTATAAAAAATAAATATTATTGTAAATACCATTAATAACATTTGATACCACAATAGAGGGATTATATCAAATGGGGATACGCTTCCCTTTGTAAAACTTAACATTATTAACATTTGAGCTCCATAAGGTATTGCTCCTTGAGCTATACAAGAGAAAATATCCAATATTGCTGCACTCTCTTTGGGATCTACATCATATTTTTCACAAATCTCTTTTGCTATTGGTCCATTTATGATAATTGCAACTGTATTATTTGCTACAGCTATATCAGTTAATGTTACAAGAAAACCAATTCCTAATTTTGCTGTTTTTTTCCCTTTTATCTTTTTTTGAATAATTGATAATATCCAGTCTATTCCTCCAGCTTTAGTAACTAAAGCTGCTAGTCCTCCTGTTAATAAAGATAATATAAAAATTTCTGTCATTCCTGTAAAACCATTATATATCTCTTTTCCATAAGACAATAATGTAAAATCTCCATGAGTAAAACCAATTATTCCTGATAAAACAATACCAGCTGTTAATACAGCAAAAACATTCATTCCCAAAAGAGCAAGAACAAGAACAAATATATACGGTAATACTTTTATTAAGCTATATGTATAAATTTGACTTTCTGCTACTACATCTGGTTTTCCAAAAATAACTAATAATATTAAAGTAAGAACTGCTGCTGGAGCAGCTATTTTAATATTAACTTTAAATTTATCTCTCATATCAACACCTTGAGTTTTTGTAGCTGCTATTGTTGTGTCTGAAATAACAGATAAGTTATCTCCAAACATAGCTCCACCCATTAAAGCAGCAAGTAGAAAAGCCATTGATACTCCACTCTTATCTGATAAACCTACAGCTATTGGTGTTAAAGATACAATCGCTCCCACTGATGTTCCTGTTGCTGTTGATATAAATCCTGCTATTATAAATAATCCTGGAGCTATATAATGTGCTGGAATATATGTTAATCCCAAATTTACTGTTGAATCTACTCCACCCATTGATTTTGAAACTACTGCAAATCCTCCAGCTAGCAAATAAATAATACACATAGTTATTATATCTTGGTGTCCACACCCTTCTAAAAAAGTTTCAAATTTTTCTTTTATAGTTCCTTTAAATAAAAAGAATGCACAAACAATTGCCGGAAAAATTGCTATTGGAGCTGGTAGCTGATAAAAAGCCATATCCATACCCTTTATCTCTAAAGCTATTCCACTTCCCAAATAAATTCCTACAAAAACTAAAAATGGTATCAATCCTTTAAAAGTTCCTTTGTTTTTTTCCATGTGTTCCCCCTTCTTTATTTTAGTAATTAAATAAAAAATCTCTTTATCTAAATGATAAAGAGATTAACTTTTACAGTTTATTTTCTCTTATCTTTCAGATATCTCTGTAGGATTTAGCACCGTGTTAAAACCGGTTGCTGAAGTTTCATAGGGCCTGTCCCTCCACTTCTCATGATAAGTTTTTTATATAATTGATACATAATACACTTTTAAAAATTTAAAGTCAATTTTTTTATAAAAAAAAGCTCCAACAA
>NZ_CAMQYW010000037.1 GCF_947039425.1 uncultured Cetobacterium sp.
TTTTAGGATTAGTTTCAAGCCATTTTGCAAAAACAATTTTTTGTTGATTTCCACCACTTAAACTCTTAACTTTTTGATTAGCATTGAATACTTTTATTTTTAATTTTTTTATATAATGATCAACAACAGAGTTTATTTTTTTATTATCTACCATTTTTTTCTTTAAGAATTTATCAATAGAAGGAATAACAATATTTTCGCTTACATCAAAGTCTAAAATTAATCCTTCCTCTTTTCTATCCTCTGTAACAAAACCGATTCCATTTTTTTTCCCATCAAGTGGATTTTTTATTGAAACTTTTTTGCTCTCTATATAAATACTTCCAGAGTCAGCGGGATTACTACCAAAAATAGCATGCATTATTTCAGATCTTCCAGCACCCATAAGTCCAGCAAATCCTAAAACTTCACCAGCTTTAACTTGGAAATTAATATTTTCAAAGATACCTTTTTTATTTAAATCTTTAACTTCTATCATAGTTTTACCAGATAGAACTTTATCTTTTCTATAAAGATTATCAATAGTTTTTCCAGTCATCATTTCAACAACTTTTTCTTCAGAAACAATTTTTAGATCCTCTGTTCCAATATATTGTCCATCTCTTAAAATAGAGATACGATCACACATTCTAAAAATTTCTTCCATTCTGTGAGAAACATATAAGAAACTAACACCTTTACTTTTTAATTCTGTAACTATTTTGAATAAATTTTCAATTTCTTTGCTTGTTAGAGCAGCTGTTGGTTCATCTAGTATAATTAATTGTGCGTTAATTAAAAGTGCTTTTGCAATTTCAATCATTTGTTGGTAACCAACGCTTAAATTTTTCATTAATGTATTTGGATGAATATGATCTATTCCTAAAACAGAAAGTTTCTCTAAACAGATTTCATTCATTTTTTTTGTGTCTAATAATTTACCTTTTAAAATTTCTTTTCCTAGGAATAAATTTTCACAAACTGTCATCTCTCTTATTATGTTTAATTCCTGATGAACATAAGCAATATTTACTTTTTCACTATCTGAGATACTATCTATGTTAACCTCTTTATCGTCAATTAAAATTTCACCTGAGTTTTTAGAGTAAACTCCAGTTAAAACCTTGATAAGAGTAGATTTTCCAGCACCATTTTCGCCCATAAGAGCATGTATTTCACCGCTTTCTATTTGAAGATCAATACCTTTTAAAACATGTATATCTCCAAAAGATTTATGAATATTTTGCATTTGAACTTTCAATGAGTTTCCCTTCCTTTGTAAAAAAAATAACTAAAATTTGTAATAACCTTTGAAATAATATCACATAAAAAAACAGAATTCAATGGGTTTAGAGGGTAAAAAGTGCATTATTTGTTAAGAAAAGTGATTTTTTTCAAAAAATTAGCAAAAAAGCAGCAAATAGTGTGCACTAATTGCTGCTTTTGAATAATTTTTATAACTTAAATTAGAAAATTATAGAATAATGAAGTCCAATAGCTGACTGATTTCTATTAGAAGAAAATTGATTAACTTCTGAGAAATGTTTATTAATTTGATAGGTATAACTTAACGAAATATTGTCGTTAAAAAATAATCTAACTTGATTTTGCCACTGTAATGAGCTAGATGTGTCATAACTTTGTATTTTTTTAGCTCCAAAGACATAATCCATCCATCCACTAAAAGTAAATTTCATACCATTATTAAATTTATATAAAGTGGCACCATATGAGGAATTAAACATATATCCATCCCAATTATTTTCATTTCTACTATAATTTTTTTCAATAAATCTTTTATAGATATTAGTTTTAAAATAATCAAAGCCAGGAACATTAATATAGTTACCTATACCAAAGTAATGTTTTTTTAATCCTTTATAGATTCCATAAGTATTATCGTAGTCAAAATTATATGAGAAAAACCATTCATTAATAGGTCCTACAGATAAATTCTTATTAAAAAGACCATCCATTGAAACTCTTGGATTAAACTCTAAATAAGTATAATTCGAATCATCATTTTTTTTATCACTTAATGAATTTGAATTAAAAATATTAGATCTATCAACAAACCAGTAGAGATCTAATAGATTGTATCTTGTAGTACCTTGAATTTCAAAAACTGTATCTTTTACAGATGGACCAAATCCATTTGGAAGTGAGTTATTCTTAATAATTCCAACTTCAAGTAGATTAAAGTTCCAAGGTTCATATTTAGCAAAAGATAAAGTTGATAAACAAATAGCTCCACAAAGTAAGTATTTTTTTAACACGTTTTTTTATTCCCCCTTAATTTATTTAAAAAAATTATTTATTTCATTTAATAATATTTTAATATGTTCTTTAGTAAGCACACAAATACGGAAAAATTTATTATTTAATCCTTCAAAACTTTCAGCTTTTCTAATAATTATTCCTTTTTTGTAAAGTGATAAATATAGATTATCAACAGAAAAATTAGGATTAGTAATTTCACATAAAATAAAATTAGAATTAGAATTATAAACTTTTATATTTTCTATTTTTTTTAGTCCTAAAAAAAGTAGATTAAAATTTTCTTCAAACTTTAGATGACACATATTGATATATTCAGTATCTTTAAACATACTTTCACCCATAATTGAAGCAAAGATATTAATATTCCATAAGTTTGGAAGTCTATTAATTTTATTGAAAAGTTCTCCTTGAGCTAAAATAGCATAACCTAGTCTTATTCCTGGTGTTGCAAAAAACTTAGATGTACCTCTAATAACTATAAGGTTAGGATTATTGATAGCTAAAGATATTGCTGAAGTTTTTTCAAAATCTGTAAATTCAATATATGTTTCATCTATCATTATAGTTTTTTTGAATTTTTCTTCAATAATTTTAATATCACCTATAGGAATTAGAGTACCTGTAGGGTTGTTAGGATTGCAAATAACGATTAAATCAAAATCATTCTTTTCAATAGTGTTAATTAAATTGAGAATATCAATATTAAATTGATTTTCTTTTTTATAATAAAATTTTGTAATGTTACAATTAATTTTATTTAATTCTTTTTCATATTCAGAGTAAGCTGGTGTTAGTAATAATGCCGTTTTAGGAAGTACAGTTTTAACTGTTGCTGAAATTAGTTCAGTAGCTCCACTTCCAAGAATAATATTTTTAGGAAAACAATGACAATATTCACTAATACTTTTTTTTAGTTCCTTATAGTCAGGATCAGGATAGATACTAGCAAGGTGTATATTTTTTTGTAAAGATTCTATTGCTTTAGGACTTAGTCCAAAAGGATTTATATTAGAACTAAAATCAATGATATTAGTTTTATTTAAACCTAAATTATGAGATAACTCATATAAATTTGCTCCATGATTGTTATTCACAAAAGCTCCTCCTTGATGATTTTATATAATATTTTAACAAATATAGTTTTTTTTTGCAAAGTATGTTTTAAATAGTTGAAGTTAGGACAATAGAATGGTAAAATAGGACATATGCAATTAGAAAAGGGGAAATGAAATGAGATATCCAAAAGTTGTAGTAATAGGTGGAGGAAGTGGACTCTCAGTAGTATTAAGAGGTCTAAAGCATTTTCCTATAGAAATAACAGCAATAGTGTCTGTAGCAGACAGTGGAGGAAGTAGTGGAATATTAAAAAAAGAGTTTAATATACCTGCTCCAGGAGATTTAAGAAACGTTATGATAGCTCTTAGCAATGTTGAACCTTTAATAGAGGAAGTTTTTCAATTTCGTTTTGGGAAAACCTCATCAATAGGTGCACATCCTTTAGGAAATCTCTTAATAACAGCAATGACAGAGATAACTGGAGATGTTCAAATAGCAATTAAAAAATTAAGAAAACTTTTTAATATAAAAGGAAAGATTTTGCCAGCTACTTTAGAAAAAATTGAACTTATTGCAGAAAAAGAAAGTGGTGGATTTATTTTTGGTGAAAGTGATATACCAGTACCAGGAGAAAAAATAAAAAGAGTTTTTTATGATGGAGAAGTAAATAGTCCTGCTGAAAATATAAAAGCTATAAAAGAAGCTGATTTAATTGTATTTTCAATAGGAAGTTTATATACGAGTATTATTCCTAATCTATTGTTAGAAAATATGCAAAAGGCTCTTAAAGAATCAAGAGCAGAAAAGATATATATATGCAATGCTGTTGGACAAGTGGGAGAAACAGAAAATTATAATGTTTCTGATCATATTATATCTATTAATAAGCATGTAGGATATGATATGATAGACAAAGTTATTGTAAATTCAGTTAGGATAGATAAAGATATTTTAGATAGATATAAAGAAGAGGGAAGTACTCTAGTTAAAATAGATAAAGAAAATTTAGATAAAATGAGAGTAGAAGTAATAGAGGAAAATCTAATAAAAATAGATAATCAAAAAAGAATAAGACATTTATCACATAAATTAGGTGCAGCAATATATTCACAAATAGATAATTTAGAAAATTTTTACGATGAATAAAAGGAGGATATTAAATGTTATTAAGCAAAGAAAATGGATGGAAAAAACAAACTTCAGAAACTAAAGAGTTAATCTTTAAATTTTGTGAAGAGTACAAAATCTCATTGGATTTAGGTAAAACTGAAAGAGAGTATGTACAGTATGGATTGAAATTAGCAGAAGAAAATGGATTTGTTTTAGCAGAATCTAAAGAAAAATTAGTACCAGGAGACAAAGTTTACTATGTAAACAGAGGAAAAAATTTAGTACTTGCTATAATAGGAAAAGAACCTTTAGAAAAAGGTTTGAATTATGTTGTTTCACATATTGATTCACCTAGAATCGACTTAAAACAAAATCCTTTATATGAAGAGTTAGAATTATCTTATATGAAAACTCACTATTATGGTGGAATAAAAAAATATCAATGGACATCAATTCCTTTATCATTACACGGTGTTGTTGTTTTAGAAAATGGAGAAAGAAAAAATGTAGTTATTGGTGAAAGAGACGAAGATCCAGTATTTACAATTCCAGATTTATTACCACATTTAGCAGCTAAAGTTCAAGGAGATAGAAAAACTGCAGAGGTAATAAAAGGAGAAGAGTTACAAATTATTGTAGGAACTATACCTACAACATTGAATAATCCAGAAATAAAAGAAACAGTAAAATATGCTGTTTTAGAAGAGTTAAATAAGGCTTATGGAATGATAGAGGAAGATTTTATTTCAGCAGAATTCCAGTTAGTTCCAGCATTTAAAGCTAAAGATGTTGGAATAGATAGATCTTTAGTAGGTGGATATGGTCAAGATGATAGAATTTGTGGATATACATCATTAAAAGCTATATTAAGCTTAAATGAGATTCCTAATAAAACTGCAGTATGTTTTTTAGCAGATAAAGAAGAGACAGGTTCAAATGGATCTACAGGTCTTCAATCTAACTATTTAGAGTATTTTACAGGAGATTTAATAAGCAGAACAAAAGATAACTATTCAGATCTATTTTTAAGAAAAGCTTTATGGAATTCTAGTTCTTTATCATCAGATGTAAGTGCTGCAATAGATCCTATATTTAAAAGCGTTCATGAAGCTCAGAATGCAGCTAAATTAAACTATGGAATAGTTGTTACTAAATTTACTGGTTCTAGAGGAAAAGGTGGAACAAATGACGCTGATGCAGAATATGTATGGGAAATAAGAAATATCTTAAATAAAGGAGATATTCTTTGGCAAACAGCTGAATTAGGAAAAGTAGATGAAGGCGGAGGAGGTACTGTTGCTATGTATCTTGCTCAACTGGGAATTAAAACAATAGATGTAGGACCTGCCTTATTAGCAATGCATGCACCATTTGAAATATCTTCAAAATTAGATATATATGAATCATATAAAGCGTACAAAGCTTTTTATAAAGAAATGAATTAAAATAATAAAAAGCACCCTAACATAGACATCTTTTCTATATTAGGGTGCTAATTTTTATAAAGTTTGTTTGTTTGTTTGTTTGTTTGTTTGTTTTGTCTTTTATAGTAAAAAAATGTATTTAAATATAAAAAACAAAATTAAGAAAATCCACTAAAAAGTTTCATAATATATTGTCCTCCCTCGAGAAAATAGACAAAATAAATATCCTGACTAACTTCTTCCTACTAGTAAGCCTTCCCAAGAAAAAAATCTAAGTGGCATAATATACTTTCGTCAGAATTACAGTGGCGGGGCCGTAGAGGAATCACACCTCACTTCCTTGTTTTTGTCTAGTATTATAATTAATACTAATAGGAATATACCTCATAAGGAGTATAAAGTCAAGGATAGAAAATAAAAAATAAAAAAAACTTCCTTTTTTAAAATACACCTGTTATAATACGTATGTAATTAACTAGGAGGTGTTGTTTTCATGAAAATTGGAGATTTAAATATAGATGTACCTATAATACAAGGAGGGATGGCTATAAGAGCATCAATGGCTAGACTAGCTGCAGCAGTGGCGAATGAAGGCGGAGTTGGTGTAATAGCTGGAACTGCAATTCCTTTAGAGGAGTTTAGAGAAGAAATAAGAAAAGCTAGAAAAAATATAGTAAATAAAGGTGGAGCGTTAGGAGTAAATATAATGGTTGCTGCCTCAACTTTTGCAGAATCAGTAAAAGTAGCTCTGGAAGAAAAAGTAGATATGATAATTTGTGGTGCTGGTTTTTCAAGAGATATTTTTGAAAAAGTAAAAGGAACAGGTGTTAAGTTAGTTCCAATTGTTTCTAGTTTAAAATTAGCTAAGATAGCAGAAAAATTAGGAGCAGATGCCATTGTAGTTGAAGGTGGAAATGCAGGTGGTCATTTAGGGACGGATAAAGATTCTTGGGATATAGTTGAAGAGATAGTTAAAGGTGTATCTATTCCTGTATTTGGAGCGGGAGGAGTTATAACTCCAGCAGATGCTGAAAGAATGATGGCTTTAGGCGTAGATGGAGTTCAAATGGGAAGTAGATTTATTGCATCTAAAGAGTGTGAAGTAAATGAAGAATTTAAAGAAAAATATGTAAATACAAAAGAGGGAGATGTTGTTCAAATTATGAGTTCAGCTGGGCTTCCAGCAAATGCAATTAAATCTGAATATGTATCTAGAGTTATAAACGAAGAGAAATTAACTCCTAAAAGTTGTATATCATGTTTAAAAAAGTGTAGTAGAAAGTTTTGTGTAAAAGATAGTTTAGTTAAAGCTCATAATGGAAATGAAACTGAAGGAATTTTCTTTGCAGGAAAAGATGTTTGGAAAATAAATGAAATTTTATCAGTTAAAGAGATTTTTGATATGTTTAAAGATAAAGTTTTAATAAATAAATAAAAAGAAAAATTAATAAATAAAAGAATAATCATCTCAAGTAGAGAAAATATGAGGTGATTTTATGAATAATATTTTATTTGCATTTTTATTAACACTTTTTGCAGGATTAGCAACTGGAATAGGAAGTTGTATAGCTTTTTTATCTAAAAAAACTAATACTAAATTTCTATCAGTTGCTCTGGGATTTTCAGCTGGAGTTATGATTTATGTTTCTTTTGTAGAAATACTTGTTAAAGCTAGAGATTCTTTGGTTATGTATTGTGGAAATATAAAGGGAAATTGGTATACTGTTATAGCTTTTTTTTCAGGGATGTTATTTATTGCAATTATAGATAAAATGATTCCAAGTTATGAAAATCCTCATGAGTTACGAGGTGTTGAAGAAATGGTCGAGAATGTTGATTTAAAAAAAGGTAAATCTTTATATCGTATGGGAATCTTCTCAGCAATAGCAATAGGAATACACAATTTTCCAGAAGGATTAGCAACATTTATATCAGCTCTTGAAAATCCAACTCTTGGAATTTCAATAGCAATAGCAATAGCAATACATAATGTTCCTGAAGGGATAGCTGTTTCAGTTCCTATATATTTTTCAACAGGAAGTAAGAAAAAAGCTTTTATTTATTCTTTTTTATCAGGTTTAGCAGAGCCAGTGGGAGCTTTAGTGGGGTATTTAATTCTAATGCCTTTTATGAATGAAATGGTATTTGGAATTCTTTTTGCAGGGGTAGCTGGAATAATGGTATTTATATCTTTAGATGAATTATTACCTGCTGCAGAAAACTACGGAGAACATCATTTATCAATTTATGGATTGATCAGTGGAATGATAGTAATGGCAATAAGTTTATTATTGTTTTTATAATTAGAAAAAGCATCTTTGAATACAAGATGCTTTTTTTATATGTTAATAATTAATTCAACTGGACAATGATCTGAACCTAAAACTTCATTATGAATATTAGCTTCAGCAATCAAGTTTTTAATAGAATTTGATGTGATAAAATAATCTATTCTCCATCCAGCATTATTTGATCTTGCATTAAATCTATATGACCACCATGAATATTTCTCAATGTCATTAGGATGCTTAAATCTAAAAGTATCAGTAAATCCACTATTTAACAGTTCAGTAAATTTATCTCTTTCCTGTTGACTAAATCCAGCATTATTTTTATTAGATTTTGGATTTTTTAGATCAATTTCTGTATGAGCAACATTTAAATCTCCACAAATAATAACTGGTTTTTTTAAATTTAATTGAAGTAGATATTCTCTAAAATCATTTTCCCATTCCATTCTATAATCAATTCTGGCTAATTTACTTTGAGAATTAGGAGTATATACTGTTAAGAAATAGAAATTATCAAATTCTAAAGTAATAACTCTTCCTTCAGTATCGTGTTTTTCAATATTTAATCCATATGTAACAGAAAGAGGTTTTTCTTTAGTAAAAATAGCAGTACCTGAATAACCTTTTTTTATAGCATAATTCCAATAAGAGTAATATCCTTCAGGATTTAAATCAATTTGTCCTTCTTGTAGTTTTATTTCTTGTAAACAAAAGATATCAGCATTAACCTCATTAAAGTATTCATTAAAGTTTTTTTGTAAAATAGCTCTAAGACCATTAACATTCCAAGAAATCATTTTTTTCATAGTTACCTCCAAAAATATATGTTAAGTTTATTATAACATATAAAAAAATAAAAAAACTTTGTTGACAATATATATATATTATGGTACTATATTTATGTAGCAAGCAATGGTGCTACAAACGTCGGAATATAGCGCAGTCAGGTAGCGCACCTGCCTTGGGAGCAGGGGGCCGCAAGTTCGAATCTTGCTATTCCGACCATTAGAATGGGGTGTCGCCAAGCGGTAAGGCAACGGACTTTGACTCCGTCATGCGTTGGTTCGAATCCAGCCACCCCAGCCATATGCCTAGATAGCTCAGTTGGCTAGAGCACCCGGTTCATACCCGGGCGGTCGAAGGTTCGAATCCTTTTCTAGGCACCATTAAGATTATAAAGCACATTTAGTGCTTTTTTTTTTATTTTTTGAAAAAAGAGAAGGATTAACTTCTCTTTTTCTTTAAATCAACTAAATGTCGAATCATAAGATCGTATCTAGCTGGAATTTGTTTATTTCTTTTATCTATATAAATTTTTATTATTCTTAAATTTTCAATAGCTTTAAAATCAGAAAGAGTTAAGATATTGTTTTCATTTAATACTTTAATAGATTTTTGCGTTATTGGTTGCTTTACATTTATTTTTAATAAGTTGTTTAGATATTTCCTTAATGAGGTTGAATTAATTTCAATCTCTTCTAAACTATCATTAACAATTTTATTAACAATTGTATTTTCATATTCAGTAATCTCTTTAGATATACTTTCAAACTCTCTATCTGCAATCTCTAAAAATCCAGCGAGAAGTTTAAATCTTCTTTTAATATCTGGAGGAAGTTGTCCACTAAATTTATAATTTTTATCATGTTCTACTTCAGCCCAAGCATGTTGCAATATTGTTCTTACTTGAATTTCAAATTTCAAGTCTTTAAATCTTTCAAATTCAGGAAGTTCTAAAAGCTCATTTGGAAGAGAAGCGACTAAATGAATAGATTTATATCCAACTTTATCTTCTCCTAAATTATCACTTTTATCTTCACTATTGAATTCGTCAATAATAAAAATTCCTCTGAGAAACTTTTCAACAATTTTAGTTTCACTTTCTAAAAATG
Source organism: uncultured Cetobacterium sp. (assembly GCF_947039425.1). Classification (GTDB taxonomy): domain Bacteria; phylum Fusobacteriota; class Fusobacteriia; order Fusobacteriales; family Fusobacteriaceae; genus Cetobacterium_A. The sequence continues at coordinate 10,033 of NZ_CAMQYW010000037.1, forward strand.
TAATAACTCTAATACCACATAAATCGGTAAAGAGATCAACAGAATGATAGTCTTTTCTTTTGAGTTTTTTTATAAAACTTTCTCTAGTTTTAGCTCTACTTGAAATGGAATGATATATTATTTTTTCTTTTTCAAAAATATTTTTAATAAATCGTTCTAATCTTTTTCCCATTTTCCTGTAATTTTCTCTATTATCTTTATAATATTCAATAAATTCTTTATTTATCATAAAATCACTCCTTTATAGAAATAATACATATTAGATTATATCATATGAAAATAAAAAATAAATAAAAAAGGATATTAAAAAAAATAACTAAAAAGATAAATAGAACTTGTATTGGAGGAAGAATATGATTGGAATAATTTTTAGTTTAATAGGAGGATTGGGGATATTTTTATTTGGTATGAAAAATGTATCGAATGGAATGCAAAAAATTACAGGAAATAGAATAAAAAAAGTATTAAATAATATAACATCAAAACTATATAAATCAATAAGTTTTGGAGTGTTTACAACAGTGATAATACAATCATCTTCAGTGGTTTCATCTTTAGTGGTAGCATTAGTAAACTCTCAATTGTTAACATCTAGACAATCTTTAGGAATAATATTAGGAACAAATATAGGGACAACAATAACTGGTTGGATATTTACAATGAAAATAGATAAGATAGGAATTCCAATAATAGCAGTTGCTTCATTGGGCTATATATATTCAAATATTGAAAAAAATAAAATAAAATTTTTAACAATGTTAGGATTAGGTTTTATTTTTTTAGGATTATTAACAATGGGAGAAGCTTTAAAGCCATTAAGGTATAATAGTAATTTTATAAAACTATTTCACCTTGGAACAGGAGAAAATATATTTTCTATTATAAAAATAGTTGGAATAGGGACTGTATTAACTGGAATTATTCAATCTTCATCAGCAGTACTTGGAATTATAATAACTTTAGCAAGTCAAGAGTTAATAGGT
>NZ_CAMQYW010000038.1 GCF_947039425.1 uncultured Cetobacterium sp.
AAGTGATAATCTATGTCAAACCCATTTTTTATTGCTTTATTAAATGTATAAACATTGTCAACTACAATAGCTGATGCAACTTCTCCTGGTTCATACACTCTTATTTTTGAAGAGCTACAACCAGTAATCATTAATAAAATAAATAGAAATGCTATTATATTTTTCATAGATCTACCTCTTTTAATTATTTAAGTTTAGCATTAGCAGTTTTCTTTCTATCATGCTCTTTTAAATCTTTTTTTCTAATTCTAATGTTTAATGGAGTTATTTCGACTAACTCATCATCAGCAATATAATCTAATGCTTGCTCAAGTGTATATCTTCTAGGTGTTGCTAATTTAATAGAATCATCACTTCCTGAAGCTCTCATATTAGTTAATTTCTTAGCTTTACATACGTTTACTATTAAGTCATTATCTCTATTATGTTCTCCAACTACCATTCCTTCATAAACAGCTACACCTGGATCTGTAAATAGAACTCCTCTATCTTGTAATCCACCTAAAGCATAAGCTATTGTTGTTCCTTGCTCTAAAGAGATTAAAACTCCTTTTGCTCTTGTAGGGATTGGTCCTCTGTATAATTCAAAATCGTAGAATGAATGATTTAAAATTCCTGTTCCTTTTGTATCAGTTAAGAATTCATTTCTAAATCCAATTAATCCTCTAGCAGGTACTTTAAACTCAAGTCTTGTATATCCATCAGTTCCAGGATTCATTGTTATCATTTCACCTTTTCTGATACCCATTTTTTCAATAACTACTCCAACAAACGCTTCATCAACGTCAACCATAGCTAATTCAATTGGCTCATACTTTTGACCATCTATATCTTTAAATAGAACTCTTGGTTTTGAAACTTGAATTTCAAATCCTTCTCTTCTCATATTCTCAAGTAATATAGAAAGTTGAAGTTCTCCTCTTCCTTTTACTACGAAAGCGTCTGCAGATTCTGTTGCTTCTACTCTCATACTTACGTTTGTTTGAAGTTCTTTTTGTAATCTATCCCATATGTGTCTAGAAGTTATAAACTTTCCATCTTTTCCAACAAATGGAGAATCATTTACCATAAATGTCATAGCAAGAGTTGGCTCATCTATATCTATAACTGGTAATGCAATTGGATCGTTGAAATCAGCAATAGTTTCTCCAATATCTATATTATCAAGTCCTGCAACTGAGAATATATCTCCTGCGTATGCTTCTTGAATTTCTACTCTTTTTAATCCTTCATATCCATACATTACAGATATTTTACTTCTTACTTGCTTTCCATCTCTTTTTATTAACATAACATCTTGATTTCTCTTTAATGTTCCGTTATATAATCTTCCTACTGCTAATTTTCCAACATAGTTATCATACTCTATATTAGTTATTAAGAATTGAGCTGGCTTATCGTTATCTCCTTCAGGATCTTCTACATGATCTAAAATAACATCAAATAATGGCTTCATGTTTTCACTTGGATCCGCCATCTCTTTCTTAGCAAATCCACCTTTTCCAGATGCGTATACTACTGGGAATTCAAGCTGTAAATCATTAGCATTTAACTCTATGAATAAATCATAAACCATATATAAAACCTCTTCAGGTCTTGCCATTGGTCTATCTACTTTATTTACAACAACTATTGGTCTATGTCCTTGCTCTAAAGCTTTCTTTAATACATATTTTGTTTGAGGCATTGGTCCTTCAAAAGCATCTACTAATAATACAACACAGTCAACCATTTTCATGATTCTCTGAACTTCTCCTCCAAAATCCGCATGGCCTGGAGTATCTATAATGTTTATTTTATAATCTCCATATTTTACTGATGCATTTTTAGAAAATATTGTGATCCCTCTTTCTCTTTCAATATCATTAGAGTCCATTACTCTTTCTGATACTCCTCTTTCAAGTTCGTGAGCACCGAATACTCCTGATTGTCTTAACAGACAGTCAACCAATGTAGTTTTTCCATGGTCAACGTGTGCAATAATTGCAATGTTTTTAATTTTCATATTTTTCCTCTCTATTTAACATATTAATAATACTTGTATCCTTTTAATAATCCATTTGTTACTTCTCCAAGTCCAATAAATTTACCTGAATTATAAACTCTATATTTACCTGAAGTAACATCCACTTTTGATCTTTGTCCATTTACATACAATTTTAAACTTTTTTCATCAGGTATTTCAATTTTAGTAAATTGAAAATAATCTTCCACAGATATTAAGAAACTAAGTTCTTTATTTTCCACCATTTGTTCTATAGTTTCCAATGTATATGACCTATCTAAAGTCTCTTCTCCAACTCTAGTTCTTCTTAAATCTGTCATTGTTGCAAATGTCTTTAAATCCTCACCAATATCATAAATTAAACTTCTTATATAAGTTCCCTTAGAAACTTCACAATCTATTTTAACTTTTTTATTAGAATAATCTAATAATTCTAAAGATGATATTGTTACATCTCTTGATTTTCTTTCTATTTCTATACCTTCTCTAGCTAATTCATAAAGTTTCTTTCCATCAACTTTAATTGCCGAATACATTGGTGGTACTTGTTTTATATCACCTTTATACTTACTTAATGCTTCCACTAATTCTTCTCTTGAAACATTAATATCTGAAACTGTATCTACTACCTTTCCCTCTATATCATAAGTATCTGTTTTATATCCCAATTCAAAATCTGCAATATATTCTTTTCCATATCCCTCTATATCTTGAGCTAACTTCGTTGCTCTTCCAACACATATAACTAAAATACCTGTAGCTAAGGGATCTAATGTTCCAGTATGTCCTATTCTTCTCTCTCTAAGAGTTCTTCTTAAAACTCTTATAACATCAAAGGAAGTTATACCTTTTGGTTTATCAATAACTATTATACCTTCCACTGTCTTTTCTCCTTAATTAGTTCAAATGACATTATATCATACACTATACTTTTTTTAAACAATTTTTTTTACTTTGCCGTCATCTTATAATTGTTACTTGGACTCCATAAAAGATATTCTTTTACACCCATATCATTCATTGCTTTTATCTGCTCTCTTATCTCTTTTTCATTATATCTTATATATCCCTTCACCCAAGTTGCTGTAAATGCTTGTAACCAAGGTCTTATAATAGCTGGATTATCTATATTCTCATTACGATTTACAGAATCTCTTACAGAGTGATAAATTATTTTATATGGTTGTGCATCAGGAATTTTTACTCCATAAGCACCTTTTCCATAATGACTTGGATACATCATTGGCGATATATAATCTACCACTTGACTTACACTTTCCCAATGTTGACCTAATCCCATATCATCACTAAATGTTCCAACTTGACCATATACATCTGCTGACGTATATACATGCAATGGAGCTAACTCTTCTTTTGCTTTTCTTAAATATTTTTGAATCGTTTCTGGTTTAGATTCATTTTCAGTATTTCTATAGTTTAATTTAACATCTAGCTTTCCTCCATTTGAAGCAGGAAATCTAACATAATCAAATTGAATCTCATTAAATCCAGCTTTTCCTGCTGCTTTTGCTACATCAATATTATATTCCCATAAATTCCTATCGTGTGCAGATACCCAAATTATACCATCAGAATTTGTATATGGTTTTCCTGTTGCTCTTGTTATAATGGCTTTTTCTGGATTATATTTTGCATATTTAGGATCTTTAAAAGATACTATTCTTGCTATTGTATAAATATTATTTTTTTTCATTAATTCCATAAATTTATTAATATCTTTTACTGGATATGATTTTTGATTTGGTATTCCAAATTTTTTAGGAATATCCATATTAAATGCTAATGTTCCATTGTCATCTTTTACATCAATAACAAAAGCATTTATTTCTGTTTCATTAGCTAATTTTATTAATTTTGCTAATTTTCTTTCACTTCCAATGCTATATATATTTAAGTAAACTCCCTTAACGTCAACTCTTGGATTATTTTGATAATTCTGAGGTATATATGTATTTTCAAAATCAATATGCCCCCATTTTTTAGGCAATACTTGATCTAAAGAATCTGCAAAACTTACTTTAGAAACCCATCCTATTCTCTCTTTTAAATCTTTTTTATATTTTATTTTAACTACAGTTTTTTTCTTATTATCTCTAGTTATAGTTTTTTCTTCTGTTATTTTTATTCTTGTTCCTTTTCTTAATATATCAATTCGTTTATTTTGTAGAGCATCATTATAAACATATAGAGCATTATTTTTTATAAATTTATACTCTCCAACTAAAGAGGTCACTTTCTTTTCTTTTTCTATTTTTTCTGAAACTTCCTGAATCACTTTTTCTTTTGCTTCTTCTTCTTTAGTTTCCTTTTCAACAGTTAAAGGTTTTTTTTTTAAACTTGTATCTTCTAATGGTAAAGGTGTTTTATTTTTTGATAACATATCTACCTTTATCTCCTCTTTTATCATTTGAGGAGCTTCTGGCTTTGCCATCATCTTTTTTACACCACAAGATATAGTTACTATAAATATTGCCAGTAGTACTAAAAATCTTACAAATTTTCTTTTATCCTTTACTCTCACTTTAACCTCCATTTTATCATTACTTCATTATATTCTATCAATTTTATCCAAAAAAATCTACCAAATAATTCTTTCTTTGAAAGAAATAAAATGTTACTATAAACATAAATTTATCAAACTTTAAGGAGGATTTCATGCTAAAGAAAAATATTTTATACTTCTTTTGTTTTATTACTATATTTTCTTTAAGTTTTTCTGAAAATTTAATACCATCTTCAGATTTAATATCTGGAAAATTAGATAATGGCTTAAAGTACTATATTTTAAAAAATAAAAAACCAGAACAAAGAGCATCTTTAAATTTAATTGTAAGTAGAGGTTCTCTAGCAGAAAATGACACTCAACAAGGATTAGCACATTTTTTAGAACATATGGCATTTAATGGTACTAAAAAATATAAAAAAAATGAATTAGTTAAATATTTGCAATCACTAGGTCTAAAGTTCGGAGGAGATTTAAATGCTTATACAAGTTTCAATGAAACAGTTTATGAACTTAAAGTTCCTAGCTCTATTCCTGATTTAAAAATTGCTCTAGACGTTTTAAAAGAATGGAGTGCAAATATCACTTTAAATCAAAAAGACATAAATGATGAAAAAAACATTATTTTAGAAGAGTGGCGTTTAAGACAGGGAATAGCAAAAAGAATAGGGGATATTCAACAAAAAATCCTTTTTGGAGACTCATTTTACTCTAAAAGATTTCCTATTGGTAAAACAAAAATAATAGAAACAGCAACAAAAGAAAATTTAGAAAAATTTTATTTGAAAAATTATCAACCTAAAAATATGGCAATAGTTATTGTAGGAGATTTTAATCCTCACGAGATTATTCCTTTTATAAAAAAAACATTCAAAACACTTGAAAATACAGATAATTTGTCAAAGAAAAATTACCAAATTCCAATTGCTAGTAAAAATAGTATCACAGTCTTTACAGACCCTGAAATTACTAAAACTAAATTAGATATTACTTGGAAATATAAAACATCTCCAGTTAATTCAATTGAAAATTATAAAAAATTAATAGTAACAAATTTATTAGATTCTATTATTAATAGTAGACTTAATAATATCTCTTTAAATAAAGATTCTCCATTTATCTATTCTTCAATGTATAATTTTAATTTAAATACAAATACTGGTGTACATGGGGTTTCTGCTTTAATTAAAAATAATAATACGCTTAATACAACTAAAATAATTTTTGAAAATTTAAAAGATATTTCTCTCAATGGTATCCATTCTTCTGAACTTAATGGAGAAATTAAAAATGAAATTAATAATGCAAAATTTGCTTATAATAATAGAGATAGTATTTCTAACAGCACTTATTTAAATTCTATTAGAGATCAAATCCTTGAAAATAATACTTTTTTAACTATTAAAGATGATTATAAAATATCTTCTAAAATATTAAAGTCTATAACAGATATAGATATTAAAAATGAAGCTAAAAATATTATTAATCGTAACTACGATATTCTTATTACTAGTCCTGAAAATAATGCTTCACTTCCAAATAAAAAAGAAATTGAAAACACTATTTCTCAAGTTTTAGCTGATAACTCTATTAAAATTAATATTAACTCTAAAACAAATGCTTTAAAAAACTTAAATCTTTCTAAGGGAAATATTATTTCTGAAACACATTACAAAGATTACTCTAAATTTATATTGTCAAACGGACTTCAAGTTCTATATAAAAAAACTGCCTTTGATAAAGACAAAATATTTATTGATTTAACTAAATATCAAGGTAGTTCTAATTATAATTTTAATACATATATTAATTCATTATTTTTAACAAACATTGTTTCTAACTCTGGTGTTTCAAATATAGGTTATAAAAATCTAAATAGTTATTTTAAAGGAAAAAATTTCTCAGTAACACCTTTTATTTCAGACTATTCTCAAGGTTTTACTATTACCAGCGATAAAGAAAATCTTTCAGAAGCTTTAAATTATTTTGAAAACAGTATTTATAAACAGAATTTTTCCAATGAAATTTTAAATTCAACATTAGAAAACTATAAAGAGTTAATAAAAAATCAAAATAACTCACCTATGTATAATTTTAAAGAAACATATTTAACTTCATTAAATTCAAATAATCCTAGAAGAAAATCTTTAACTTTAAAAGATCTATCTTTGGTTTCTTTAAATAATATAAAAAATATATATGATAACATGATTAATTTTAATAACTATAAAATCTCTATTGTTGGATCTCTTAATGAAGAAGATGTCAAAACTATTTTAGAAAATAATTTTGCAAACTTACCAACTAAAAATAATGATTTTTCCTTAAAAAATCTAAATATTCAATATCCTAAAAATATTATAAAAAAAGAGATTATTCAAGGGATTGATAAAAAGTCCACTGTTATAATTACCCTTCCATACCATGGTAAGGTTACTAAAGAGAATACTGTTCTTTATAAAGCAACTGCAAATGTATTAAATACTCTTTTACTTGAAAATATCAGAGAAAAAAATGGAGAAGTTTATTCTATATCTACTTTTGCAAATATTGATAAGTTAAATTACGGTGAAAATTATTTACAAATATATTTTAGTACAAATCCTAAAAATATAAAAACTACTATTAAAGAAGTTTTTAAAACAATTAATAGTTTGCAAAAAGGGAAATTTAAAAATGAAAAGATAAAAGATATTAAAGAAAACTATCGATTAAACTTTGAAACAGCATTAAAAACAAATGATTTATGGCTTAATTACTTAAATAAAAAAAATTTAATATCTGACTATGAATTTTACTCACCTATGCTGTATAATAATATTGTAGATTATAAATCTATTGTTAATTTTTCACAAAAATCAATAGACAAAAAAAATTATGTTGAGGTAATTTTATTACCTAAAAAGGAGGGTTAATATGCCACATTTAAAATTCAGAGGAATAGACAAAGAAATCCTTATTGAAAACAGCAAAGAACTTATAGATGGATTAACTTCATTAATTAAATGTGATAGAACTTGGTTTACTATTGAACATACTGAAACTGAATATATTTTTGATGGACAAATAGTACCTGGTTATATTTTTGTAGATGTAGCTTGGTTTGATAGAGGTCAAGAAGTTAAAAATGAAGTAGCTAAATTAATTACAAAATTTTGTAAAAAACTTACTAATGATAATGATACAACAGTTATTTTCTATAATTTAAAAGGAAATGATTACTATGACAATGGAGAGCACTTTTAAGCACTATGAAATATAATATTGCACTTATTGGCTTTATGGGTAGTGGTAAAACAACAGTTGGTAAAGTTCTCGCTAAAAGTTTAGATATGAAGTTTATTGATATTGATAGAGCTATCTCATGTAAAGTTAAAAAAACTATTCCTGAAATCTTCGAAGAGTTTGGGGAAGCTTATTTTAGAGATTTAGAAAGATCCATAATTGAAGAGGAATCTGCTGATAATAATATTGTTATCTCCACTGGAGGTGGAGCTATTATTGATAATGTTAATATAAAAAATTTAAAAAACTCCTCATTTGTTGTTTTCTTAGATTGTGATATTGAAACAATTTATGAAAGAGTTAAAAGAAGTAAGCATCGACCGTTATTATTAAATAGCAATAATTTATTAGAACATATTACAAACTTACACGAAAAAAGACAACTTTTATATGAGATTTCTTCAGATTTTTCTATAAAAATTAATTCAACCACTAATATTTACGATAGTGTTGAAAAAATAAAAAATGCTTATATTTCAAGTTAGGAGGTTTCTATGAACAGATTATTTGGTAAGATAGTTTTCATTACAGGAGCAACAAAGGGAATTGGTAGAAGCTGTGCTTTTTCTTATGCTGAAAAAGGTGCCACTCTTATTTTGACTGCGAGAAATAGTGAATTACTTGATGCTCTTAAAGAAGAGCTAGTTAGAAAATACGGAATTAAAGTTTACTCAATTGTAATGGATGTTAGAAACAGCCTAAGTGTAGAAACTGCAGTGAGCAGTTTACCAGACTCTTTAAAAAATATTGATATTCTAATCAATAATGCTGGACTTGCTTTAGGAATGGATAAAGTGTATTTAGCAACACCAACTGATATTGATACAGTTGTTGATACAAATGTTAAAGGAATGCTTTATGTTACTAGTGCTGTAGTTCCTCTAATGTTAAAAAAGAATAGTGGTCATATTATTAATCTAGGATCAGTTGCTGGAGATGCTGCTTATGCTGGTGGAGCAATTTATTGCGCTACTAAGGCTGCTACTAAAGCTTTCTCTGATGGATTAAGAATTGATTTAGTTGACACTAATATTAAAGTTACAAATATTAAACCTGGACTTGTTGAAACTAATTTTAGTAATACACGTTTTAAAGGGGATGCAAAAAAAGCCAAGAATACATATAAAGGTATTGATGCTTTAACTCCAGCTGATGTTGCTGATGTTATTGTTTATACAACTACTTTACCTGAAAATGTTCAACTTACTGAAATTGCTTTAACTCCAAATAAACAAGCAGATGGTAGAACTGTTCATAGAGATTAAAAAAAGAGAGCTAAGCTCTCTTTTTTTAATCTCTATATTACTAGTCTTTTATATATAATTTTTTATATATTAATGGTAAAAATACCGCTCCTGATAAGAAGTTTCCAATTGTTACAGCAGCAAAATGAACACCCATTTGTGCTATTGTATAACTTTCTGGAGATAATATTTTACCCATACTTACGTAATACATGTTAGCAACAATATGTTGGAATCCAGCTAATATAAATAACATTATTGGGAACCATATTGCTAATATCTTTCCTGATATATCTTTTGATGCTAAAGCAAACCAAACTCCAATTGCAACTAAAACGTTACATAAGAATCCACTTGCAATTGCCTCTACAAATCCTAAATGAACTTTATGTTGTGCTACTCCCACTACAAATTTTGTAAATCCTGCATCTGAGTAACTTCCACCAATATATGTTACATATGCTAAAAATACTGATCCAATAAGATTCCCTATCCATACAGCACATAAATTCTTTACATATGTACCTTTATCTACTTTATCTTTACTTAAAGCTAATAATCCTAAACAATCTCCTGTAAATAGAGATCCTCCTACTAAAACAACTAACATTAATCCAGTTGGAAATACTACTGATCCAACAAATTTACCTGCTCCTCCACCAATAGTGTAGTTAGCAATTAAATTTCCTAATGCTGAAAGTGCAATATAAATTCCACCCATAAAACCTAAAATCATAGTTTTTTGAAATGAATAATGCCCTTTGTTTTCACCTAGAGTTAACACTTCCTCTGTTGTTTCTTTGTTTGTTAAATAAGCCTTCACTTTGTTCCTCCCATTTTCAATTCATATGGTTATAAATTATACTCCTATGTTTTAAGTTTTTCAAGTTTTTTATTTCCAAATTTGAATTTAAAGGGGTCTTTTTTATTTTGTGTTCTGTTTTAGTGTTTTTTTACTATTTACGTCTGCTGTTTTTCCTAGTAAAAAACCAAACACTGCAGGTGCAATCCAAGCAAACCCATATTTTGCTAAAGGTATGAAGGATAAGTCAACTTTTAAAACTTCCAAAATACTAGTAATTAAAGTTAAAAAAACTGTAAATTTAAATACACTTTTTTCTTGAACTCCAAAAATATTTAATAAAATTAAAACTATTGTTATTGGATAAAGAACTACTAATACTGGAACTGCTAACCCAATTATATAATCTAATCCTCCCACTGATAATAGTGCTGAAAATGTACAAGTTATAATTGCTACCATTTTATATGATACTCCTAACAGTTTTGAGAACCAATCACTTACCAAAGCTGTTAATCCAACTGAAGTTGTTAAACAAGCAGCAGCAACGCAAACACCAAAAGCTATTTTCCCACCACTTCCAAGAGTATATTCAGCTAATGTTAAAGCTGTTTGCGCTGTTGATAAATTTTTTATCCCACTAATTTGTGATCCTAAAAATATCAAACTAAAATAGATTACTCCTAAACCTATTGATGATATTACCCCTGCACCTGTTAAGAATTTCTTTTGATCTTTTTCTCCTGAAATTCCTTTACTTTCTAATCCCTTTATAATAACGACTCCAAATAAAACAGAAGCTAAAGCATCCATAGTTTGATATCCATTTATAAATCCATAAGAAAACTGACTACCTTTTACAGTTGACAACACAGCTTTCCCCAATGGATTTACTAGTCCAATTACTGTTATCAATGCTAAAATAACTAAAATTATTGGCGTTAAAAATTTCCCAAGAATATCTGTTATACTCGATTCATTTAAAACTAAAAATAGTGTAACACCAAAGAAAATAATAGAACTAACTCCTGCTATTAATATACTTTCTTTTGTTGTTAATA
>NZ_CAMQYW010000039.1 GCF_947039425.1 uncultured Cetobacterium sp.
TGGATTGTTTTCAATAGCTCCAGCATTTAGAGCACCAACAGCAGATTTAAATACAACTGTTGGATTAGCACTATTAACAACAATAACATTCTTAGGAACAAGTTTTAAATTACATGGAGTGCTTGGTTATTTAAAAGGGTTAATAGAACCTATGCCGTTTATGCTACCAATTAATATAGTTGGAGAATTAGCAAAACCAACAAATATATCAATTCGTTTGTTTGGAAATATGTTTGCAGGAATGGTTGTTTTAGGACTTATTTATAAAGCGGCACCAATGGTAATACCAGTGCCATTACACTTATATTTTGATATATTTAGTGGAGTAGTACAAAGTTTTGTATTCTTAATGCTAAGTATGGTTTATATTCAAGGTTCATTAGGGGATGCAGAGTATCCCAGTGATAAATAGAGAAATAATAAAAATTGTATTTTAAAAAAACTTAGGAGGTAAACAAATATGGATTTAATGTTAGCAAAAACAATAGTATTAGCAGCATCAGCAATTGGAGCAGGATGTGGAATGATCGCTGGTATAGGACCAGGAATAGGACAAGGATATGCAGCTGGTAAAGCAGTAGAATCAGTAGCTAGACAACCAGAAGCAAAAGGAGATATCATTTCTACAATGGTACTAGGACAAGCAATATCTGAGTCAACAGGTATCTATTCATTAGTTATCGCATTAATCTTATTATACGCTAACCCATTCGTAGGAATGCTAGGATAATAAAAAATAAATTACTCTATTAGAGTAATGCACCAATACTTTTTAGGAAGGGAGGTAGAACACTTGGCACCAACAAATATGCCTGCAGTATCGATAGATATAAATATGTTTTGGCAAATAATAAACTTTTTTATTTTATTATTTATATTCAATAAATATTTTAAAGGTCCATTAATGAAATTATTGGATACTAGAAGAGAAAAAATAGCTGAAGAATTTTCGGAAGCTCAAAAAAATAAAGAAGAAGCTAAAGTTAGAAATAATGAGGCCGAACTTTTATTAAAAGAAGCTAAAGAAGAAGCAACAAAAATCATTCAATTAGCTGAGAAAAAAGCTGATGAAAGAAAAGAAACTATTGTTTCAGAAGCAACAATTCAAAGAGATAAACTGTTAAAATCAGCAGAATTTGAAATTGAAAAAATGAAACAAGCAGCACAAACTGAGCTAGAAGTTGAAATGAACGGATTAGCAATAAAGTTAGCTGAAAAAATAATAAAAGAGAATTTAAATTCTAACTTAGAAGCTGCCCTGGCTGATAATTTTATAGATGAGGTAGGGGGAGTAAAATGCTAGGAAATCAAATTGGTAAAAGATATGCAGAAGCAATTTATAAAGTTGCTGAAGATAGAAATCATGTAAAATCAATATATGAAGTTTTAAATTCTGTTATGGAATTATATAAACAAAATATTGACTTTAGAAATTTCATTACGCACCCTTTAATTAAGGAAACTGAAAAGAAAGAAGCATTAAATAAGATTTATGCTGATTCTAAAGAGGGAGTAGAGATTCTATTTTATATTTTAGAAAAAGGTAGAATTGCACAAATTAGAGAAATAGTAGCAGAATATGTAAAGATAGATTATTTAAAAAATAAAATACTTAATGTTGAAGCTACATTTGCTATTGGAATAAATGAAGAACAAAAAGAAAAACTTTCAAGAAATCTTGAAAATAAAACAGGTAAAAAAATAAAGCTAGTAGTTAAAGTAGATAAATCTCTAATTGGTGGAGGTATTATCAAAATAGGAGATGAAATAACAGACGGAAGTATTCGTAGACAGTTAGAAGTCCTAACACAAAAATAAACTACTTGATAAAATCAGGAGGTGTAATCAGTTGAAAATCAGACCAGAAGAAGTAAGCAATATAATCAAAACTGAGATCGAGAACTATAAAAAGAGTCTTGATGTCAAAACTTCAGGTTCTGTATTAGAAGTAGGAGATGGAATTGCTAGGATTTACGGACTTAGCAGTGCAAAGGCTGGAGAGCTTTTAGAATTTCCTAACGGAATAACAGGAATGGTTCTTAACCTAGAGGAAGACAACGTTGGAGCTGTTATACTAGGTGACTATACAAAGATTAAAGAGGGAGATGAGGTTAAAGCCACAGGTAGAATCGCATCAGTTCCAGCTGGAGAATCTTTATTAGGAAGAGTAGTTAACGCACTAGGAGAACCAATTGATGGTAAAGGTGACTTTAAAATAGAAAGATATATGGAAGTTGAAAGAAAAGCTTCTGGAATCATTTCTAGAAAACCAGTTTCTGAGCCATTACAAACAGGAATCAAATCAATAGATGGAATGGTACCTATTGGTAGAGGTCAAAGAGAACTTATTATCGGAGATAGACAGACTGGTAAAACAGCTGTTGCAATAGATGCGATATTAAATCAAAAAGGAACAGGAGTAAAATGTGTTTATGTTGCAATTGGTCAAAAAAGATCAACAGTAGCACAAATCGTTAAAAGATTAGAAGATGCAGGAGCTATGGAATATACAATAGTTGTTGCTGCTACAGCATCTGAATCAGCTCCACTTCAATACTTAGCACCATATTCAGGAGTAGCTATGGGAGAATACTTCATGGATAAAGGGGAAGCTGTTTTAATAGTTTATGATGACCTTTCTAAACATGCAGTAGCATATAGAGAAATGTCTCTTCTATTAAAGAGACCACCTGGAAGAGAAGCATACCCTGGAGACGTTTTCTACTTACACTCAAGATTACTTGAGAGAGCAGCAAAGTTATCTGATGAATTAGGTGGTGGATCAATAACTGCCCTTCCTATTATCGAAACTCAAGCTGGAGACGTATCTGCATACATTCCAACAAATGTTATATCAATAACAGATGGACAAATATTCCTAGATGCTCAATTATTTAACTCTGGATTTAGACCTGCGATTAATGCTGGTATATCTGTATCAAGAGTTGGAGGATCTGCTCAAATTAAAGCGATGAAGCAAGTTGCTGCTAAAGTTAAGTTAGAATTAGCACAGTATACTGAGTTATTAACATTTGCTCAATTTGGATCTGATCTTGATAAAACAACAAAAGCTCAATTAGAAAGAGGGCATAGAATTATGGAAATTCTTAAGCAAGCTCAATACAAACCATATGCTGTAGAGCAACAGGTTGTATCTTTCTATACAGTAATCAATGGATTCTTAGATGATATCGCTTTAGATACAGTAAGAAGATTTGAAACTGAATTATTAGCTGAAATTAAAAATACAACTACAATTTTAGATGAAATTGTAGAAAAGAAAGCTTTAGACAAGGATCTTGAAATGAAAATTGTAGAAGCTATAAAAGCATTTAAAAAGAATTTTAACTAAAGAGAGGTGGGCGCATGGCTGGAACTAGAGAAATAAAAAATAGAATAAAAAGTGTTCAGTCTACTCACCAAATTACAAAGGCTATGGAAATTGTTTCAACTACAAAGTTTAAGAAATTTTCAACAATAGTTGCTCAATCTAGACCATATTCAGAATGTATTGCTACTATTTTACAAAATATAGCATCTGGAGTAAAAAGTGAGAAACATCCACTTTTTGATGGAAGAGATGAAGTTAAAAAAGTTGGAGTAATTGTAATGACTTCTGATAGAGGTTTAGCAGGAAGCTTCAACAGTGCGACTTTAAAGGCGCTAGAAAAGTTAATTTTAGAAAACAATGGAAAAGAAGTCTCTGTAATAGCAGTAGGAAAGAAAGCAAGAGAATACTGTGCAAAAAGAGATTACGATGTAAAAGCTGAATATACACAACTTATACCAGAAACAATGTTTGATAAAGCTAAGGAAATTAGCGAGAATATTGTTGAGTATTACTATAACAACATTTTTGATGAAGTTTATGTAATATATAATAAGTTTGTATCAGCTCTTCTAAGTGATTTAACAGTAAGAAAATTGATTCCAATTGAAAGAGCTGAAGGTAGTGAGAATAAAGCTTATATATTTGAGCCATCTCCAGAAGATATTTTATCTTCATTATTACCTAAGTATCTTAATATTGAATTATATAAAGCTTTACTTGACAATACTGCCAGTGAGCATTCTGCAAGAAAAAATGCGATGAAAAGTGCAACAGACAACGCTGAGGATATGATTAAAGGGCTAACTTTAGAATATAATAGAAGAAGACAAGCATCGATAACTCAAGAAATATCAGAAATAGTTGGTGGAGCCGCAGCATTAAATTAATAAAATGAGGAGGCAATAGTGGAAAACAAAGGAACTCTTACACAAATAATAGGTCCCGTTGTAGACGTAGTATTTAGTGATAAATTGCCTGCAATTTACAACGCGTTAATCATAAAAGGTGAGAATGGAAAAGAATTAGTTCTTGAAGTTCAACAGCATCTTGGAAATAACGTTGTAAGAACAGTTGCAATGGACGCTACAGAAGGTCTAGAAAGAGGAATGGAAGTAATAGATACTGGAGCTGCAATAACAGTTCCTGTAGGGAAAGCTGTCCTAGGAAGAATTTTAAACGTATTGGGACAACCAGTTGATGAAGCTGGTCCAGTAAATACTGAAGAAAGATTACCAATACATAGAGAAGCTCCAAACTTTGATGAGCAAGGTACAGAAGTAGAAATATTCGAAACTGGAATCAAAGTAATTGACCTACTTGCACCATATGTAAAAGGTGGAAAGATAGGATTGTTTGGAGGAGCAGGAGTTGGAAAGACAGTTCTTATAATGGAGCTTATTAACAATATCGCTCAAGGACACGGAGGATTATCAGTATTCGCCGGTGTTGGAGAAAGAACAAGAGAAGGAAGAGACTTATTTGATGAAATGAGCGAATCAGGAGTAATCACTAAGACATCTCTAATTTATGGTCAAATGAATGAGCCACCTGGAGCAAGACTAAGAGTTGCTCTTACTGGACTTACAGTTGCAGAAAACTTCAGAGATAAAGAGGGACAAGACGTTCTTCTATTTATAGATAATATATTTAGATTTACACAAGCTGGAGCAGAGGTTTCTGCCCTATTAGGAAGAATCCCTTCAGCAGTTGGATACCAACCAACACTAGCTTCAGAAATGGGTAAATTACAAGAGAGAATTACATCTACTAAAGCAGGATCAATAACTTCAGTTCAAGCTGTATATGTACCAGCAGATGACCTTACTGACCCAGCTCCAGCAACAACATTTGCTCACTTAGATGCAACAACAGTTTTATCAAGAAGAATAGCTTCTCTTGGAATCTATCCAGCAGTTGACCCTCTTGATTCAACATCTACAGCTCTTGATCCAGCTATTGTAGGAAATGAACACTACAATACTGCAAGACAAGTACAAGAAATATTACAAAGATACAAAGAACTTCAAGATATCATTGCTATCTTAGGAATGGATGAGCTTTCTGATGAAGATAAGCAAACAGTTTCTAGAGCAAGAAAAATTGAAAGATTCTTCTCACAACCATTTGCAGTTGCTGAGCAATTTACAGGAATGGCAGGTAAATATGTACCAGTAAAAGAGACTATCAGAGCTTTCAAAGAAATAATTGAAGGTCAACATGATGCTCTTCCAGAACAAGCGTTCCTATATGTAGGAACAATTGAGGAGGCAATAGCTAAGGGAAGAGACCTTATGAAGGGAGCTGAGTAATTATGGCAAACTCATTTAGGTTAGAAGTTGTAACACCACTAGCTAAGATTTTATCAGAAGAAGTTGAATTCATTATGATAAGAACTACAGATGGAGATATGGGTATACTTGCAAATCACTCACCATTTGTTGCAGGTCTTTCTACAGGAGAAATGAAAATAAGATCAAATGGAAAAGAAGATTTCTTCTATGTTTCAGGTGGATTTATGGAAATTTCAAATAATGTAGTAACTGTTTTAGCAGATGAAGCTATGAATATAAAAGACATAGATTTAGAAATTGCTAGAAAAGAAGCTCAAATAGCTAAAGAAAAACTTGATAAATTAGCTGAAGATAAAGATTATGCAAATGTGCAAAAAATCTTAACTCAAGCTTTAACTAAAGTTAAAATAGCTGAAAGAATGTTATAAAATAAAAACCTCAGATTAATTTCTGAGGTTTTTTTCTTTATTAAAATAAATAATGAACTTAAATTTATCATTCTCTAAATTTAAAAAATAATGAAGTTTATGTAATTCTAAAATACGTTTAACAATGGATAAACCAAGACCACTACCCTCTATACTATTTTCTATTGCATTTTCTCCTCTAGAAAATGGTTCGAATAAAGAGTCTTTATGAGTAATTTCATTGATAAATTCATTTTCAAAATACATATAATTTTCATTTGAAAATATTTCACATTGAGAATCTTCAGAAGCGTATTTAAACAAATTCTGAACTAAATTATTAATTGCTATTGAAAATAAATTAATATCAATATTTATAAAAAAATCAGAAATGTTTAAATCAATAGTAATATTTTTTTCAAATTCTAAATAATCATATGTATCTACAGAATTAGATATGATATCTTTTACATTATACTTATTTTTAGATATTTTATAATCAATGGAATTTATTTTAGATAAAGTTAATAAACTTTCTGTTAAAGATCTCATTTCTAAAGATTTTTTTAATAAAATTTTATAATAGGTTTTTTTATCTTCCTCTTTAACTTTATCTCTTGCTAAGGCTTGAGAATATAAACATAAAACAGAAATAGGCGTTTTTAATTCATGAGAAGCATTGGAAACAAAAAGTTTTAAATTATTAATTGAAAACAGTAGATTTTTAGACATTTTTTCTAAATTATAACTAAGATCTTGAAATTCATCATTTGAATGAATAATAATATCTTTTGGATGCTCTAATCGTGCTATTTGCTGTGCACTTATTTTTAATTGTGTAATATTTTTAGTTACCTTTTTTGAAAATAAAAAAGTAAAAATAGAAGAGAAAATTAAAGATATTAGTGCAATAAAAATATTGAAAAATAATAATTCATGTAGATGCTCTTTCATAACTGAAAGAGAAGTTCGAAGTGTTAGGAGTTTGTTATTTGGGAGTCTTTCATTATATCTTAAAAACATAACACCAGGAGTATTTTCGCTCTCTTTAATAGTGAATACGCTTTCTCCAATTTTTAAAGAGCTAAAAGTATTAAAATGATGCATCATCATTTTCCCTTTTCTAATTTTTTTAAATGATCTTAAATCAACTTTAATACCATAAGTTTCATCAATAGAGTTTCTCAAGGTTGAAAAATTTTCTGAATTATTTAAACTTTTTAATACTTCATTTTTAATAGAGAGTATGTTCTGTTTATTTCTATAGATATAAAATTTATCAAAAAATAAAAAGTTGAGAAAAAATCCAATAATTATAGTAAAAAAAACTATTCCTAAGGTTAAAAGAAATAGTTTTTTAAAAAAGTTAAGTTTTATTGAATTTTTAATTTGTTTTAAATACATAACCAACTCCTCTTATACTTTTAATATAAGTTTCAAAAGAACCAAGTTTTTTTCGTAGTCTTTTAATAACAGTATCAACAGCACGTTCATCTCCAAAGAATTCAAATCCCCAAACTTCATTTAAAAGAGTTTCTCTAGAAAAAATTATATTTTGATTTCTAAAGAAAAATTCTAAAAGTTGTGCTTCTCTCCTAGGGAGAATAAATATACTTTCAGGAGTAGTTAAAGTAAAAGTATTAAAATCAAAAGTGATATCATTTAATTTAAAAAATGTAGAACTTTCAATTTTAAAGATTTTTTTTAATTTTACAATTAAAAGTTTAGGAGTAAAGGGCTTGGTGATATAATCATCAGCCCCCAACTCAAGTCCTTTAATTTCATCAAATTCATTATCTCTAGCAGTAATCATAATAATTGGTACTGTGGAAATCTGTTTTATAGATTTACAAATATCCCAACCATTTAGTCCAGGTAGATTAATATCTAATAAAATAGCATCAGGTTTTTCCTTTAAAAAAGTATCTATAGCTAAATCTCCACGAGAGATACAAGTAGTTAAAAACCCTTCTTCTATTAAAGAATTAGAAATAATATTAGCAATAGAGATTTCATCTTCAATAATTAGAACTTTTTTCATAATATTCTATCCGTGTTTATGTTCAAAAATAATAGAGATTGGAGTTCCTTCGAATCCGAAAGATTCTCTTAATTTATTCTCGATGTATCTAGAGTAAGAGAAGTGAACTAATTCTGGATAGTTACAGAATAAGATGAATCTTGGTGGTGCTGTTGCTATTTGAGTAGCATAATTAATTTTAACAACTCTACCTTTTCTTGTAGGTGGCTTATTCATTATAATAGCATCACTTATTACAGTGTTTAGTAACCCTGTAGAAACTCTTTTATTATATTCAGCAAAGATCATTTCAGAGTGCTCTAATAACTTAGTAGTTCTTTGTCCAGTTAAGGCTGAAACAAACTCTATTGGAGCATATGATAAGAATGGAAGTTCAGCATAAAGCTCTTCTCTCATTTTTTTCATAGTATCATTTTTCTTATTAGGAATAGTATCCCATTTATTAATAACAATGATAATTGGTTTTTTCTCTTCAAAGGCAATACCTGCAATTCTCTTATCTTGTTCTGTTAAACCTTCACTACCATCAATCATCCAAACACATACGTCAGATCTTTTTATAGTTTTTATAGCTCTTAAAACAGAGTAATACTCAAGATCCTCTTCAACTTTTGATTTTCTTCTAATACCAGCAGTATCAATAAGGATGTATTTATTACCATCAAACTCTATTAGAGTATCAATAGCATCTCTTGTAGTACCAGCAATATCACTAACTATAGTTCTTTCTTCTCCTGAAAGTCTATTAACAAGAGATGATTTTCCAGCATTAGGTCTTCCAATAATAGCAAGTTTTAATCCTTCAACCTCTTCATACTCTTCTACACTTTCCTCAATTGTAGAAGTTATTAAATCAAGCATATCTCCTAAGTTAACTTTGTGTTCTGCAGAGATAGGAATTAAGTGTTCAAATCCTAATCCCCAGAAATCATAAACATCATCTTGTTGAGCTTGGAAGTTATCAATTTTATTGATACAAAGAATAACAGGTTTCTTTTTCTTTCTTAATAAGTAAGCAACCTCTTCATCAAGTGGATTTAATCCACCTCTTCCATCTACAACGAATAAGATAACGTCAGCTTCATTCATAGCAACTTCAGCTTGTTGTTTTATTTTCGACATCATAAAGTCATTATTTCTTGGCTCAAGACCTCCAGTATCAACTAAAACGAATTCAGTACCACTCCATTCTGTTTCTCTGTATAATCTATCTCTTGTAACCCCTGGTTGGTCGTCGACAATAGCGACTCTATCCCCAACCAATTTATTAAATAGTGTTGATTTTCCAACATTAGGTCTTCCAACAATAGCAACAATTGGTTTCATTTAATTACCTCCTAGTTTTATTGTTTTGTGTTATAATATCTTTTTGTTTTTGTTTTTTACCATTATCCTTTTCAACAAAGAGTTTTTTCTTAGTAAAAGGGTTTAACTCTGTATAGTACATAAGTGTAGAATATGTAGATGGAGTAGGTGTGAAAACTTGAACTTGTTCAGGACTTATTTTAAGTTCAGAAGATGCAAATCTTTTAAGATCAAGCATATCCCCTTCATTACATCCTGGGTGTGCTGCAATAAGATAGTATGTTAAAAACTGTTTTTTATTATATTTTTCATTAATTTTGTAGAAACGATTTTTGAACTCTCTCAGAATATTTTTTCCTTGTTTACCCATTAAAGAAAGAATTTTATCTTCAGTATGTTCAGGAGCAATTTTCATTTGTCCTGAAACATGATCTTTGATAATCTCTTCTAAATAGTCATCTCCAAATTTCTTATCATCTAAAATCATATCATATCTAATACCAGATGCAATAAATATTTTTTTTATTTTATCAATAGATTTTAATTTTTTTAAAAGATCTATTTGTTTAGAATGATTTAATTTTAAAGCTGGACATGTTTGGGGATAAAGACATCTTTTATGTGAACAAGATCCAAGTGTTAGTTTTTTAGAGCATTCAACTTGATACATATTAGCAGTAGGGCCACCAACATCAGAAATATGTCCCTTAAATCCTTTAGTACTTGCAAGAGTTTTAATCTCTTTAACTATTGAATCTTCAGATCTAGATATAACAGTTCTACCTTGATGAACAGCAATGGCACAAAAGTTACATTCGCCATAACATCCTCTATGTGTTGTTACAGAGTTTTTTATAGTGTCAAGTGCTTTAACATGTCCATCTTTTTTATAATATGGATGAACATCTCTTTCGAAATCGAGGCCATATATAGCATCCATATCATCACTTGTAAAGTTTTCAGATGGTGGATTTTGAATATAGTATCTATCACCAATTTGTTGACATAATCCTTTGGCTGTTATGGGATCACAATTAACATAAAAAGTTTCAAAAGCTTTTATAAAATTCTCTTTTCTTTCTACACATTCTTCATATGAAGGAAGAGAAAGATAGTTTTTCTTAGGCTCTTTAGATATATATGCAAGACCTCTAATATGTCTCCAATCTTGATTACTTTTAATAGCTCTAGCAAGAGCTAACATTGATTTTTCACCCATTCCATAAGATAGAATATCTGCTTTAGCATCAAACAGAATAGAACGTCTAAGAGAGTTGCTCCAATAGTCGTAATGAACAATTCTTCTTAAACTTGCCTCAATTCCACCTAAAACAATTGGAACGAGACTATTTTTAAAGAAACGACGAATAAGATTAGTATATTGAATAGAAGCTCTATCAGGTCTTCTATTATTGATACCTCCTGGAGTAAAATCGTCACTTTTTCTTTTTTTC
>NZ_CAMQYW010000040.1 GCF_947039425.1 uncultured Cetobacterium sp.
GCTACCGGCACTTTGCTCAAGATACTCTTCAGAAATTAAATAATATATAAACTCTTCTAACCAAGATCTTTTTATATCTTTCATAATTCCAAAAGTGGAAAGTTTATGATATTCTTTTCTTTCACTTTTACTATCAAGTTTTCCCATTAAAATATTTGTTAAAGTAGAAATTCCAATAGATTCTTTAGTTCTACCAATACAAGAGAATACTTTTTGAGCTTCTAATGTTAGAGATTTAATATCTTTGAAATTTTTACAGTTACCACAATTTCCACAGTAGTTTTTTATTCTTTTATCACCAAAATATTTTAAAATATACTCTCTATAACAACTTTCTAATTCAGCATATTCAATCATATTTTTTAATTTACTTCTCTTAGTTTTTTTTAAATTAAGATCAGAATCT
The DNA here is from genome assembly GCF_947039425.1 of uncultured Cetobacterium sp. GTDB lineage: Bacteria > Fusobacteriota > Fusobacteriia > Fusobacteriales > Fusobacteriaceae > Cetobacterium_A. The sequence goes on from NZ_CAMQYW010000040.1 coordinate 407, forward strand.
TCATTTGAGTTTATTAAAAACTCCTGAGTTGAAATATCTTCATCTAAATAGAGTAAAATAGCTTCAGAAGGAGCTCCATCTCTTCCAGCTCTACCAGCTTCTTGATAATAACTTTCTAAATCTTTAGGGATATTTCTATGGATAACATATCTTACATTTGATTTATCAATTCCCATTCCAAAGGCATTTGTTGCAACCATAATATTATGTTCATCTTTTAAAAAAAGTTCTTGAAAAATATTTCTATCTTCTTCACTTAAACCAGCATGATATTTTGATATTTTTTTAAATCCTTTTAGGTTAAGATAAGCGTATAAACTATCAACTTCTCTTCTAGTAGAGGCATATATTATTCCAGATTTTTTTGAATTTCTTTTTAAAAAATTAACAATAAAAGCTTCAGGAACAATGTTTTTTTCAACTTTAAATGTGATATTTTCTCTATCAAATCCATCAATATAAAAATTAGGATTTATTAAGTTTAATTTATCTATAATATCAGATCGAACTTTTGAAGTAGCAGTAGCAGTTAGAGCTAAAATTTGTGGTTTTTGATTTATTTGTTTTAAAAAATTAGGGATTTCTAAATAACTTTTTCTAAAATCATGTCCCCATTGAGATATGCAATGAGCTTCATCAATTGCAATCATAGATAATTTAATATTTTTTATAAAATTAATAAAATTTGTGTTTATAAGTCTTTCAGGAGCAATATATAAAATTTTAAGTTGTTGGTTTTTAATCTCTTGAAAAAGTTTAATATATTCATCTCTTGTAGTTGTAGAGTTTAAAAATCTTGCATGGACTCCTAACTGATTTAAAGAATCCACTTGGTCTTTCATTAATGATATTAAAGGAGAGACAACAATTGTTAGGTAAGGATATAAAAGAGCTGGTATTTGATAACAAATGGATTTACCACCACCTGTAGGGAGAACACCTAGTGTATTTTTACCAGATAAAACAGAGTTAACAATAAAACTTTGTCCTTTTCTAAAATTGTCATAACCATATATATTTTTTAATAATTTTTTTGCTTGATTTTTCATAGATTCCTTTCTTAAATACAGGGTACTTTCATAAATTTTATCATACTATAGATATTTTTTATATAAATAATGTTTAAATTTTTTAAATTTAATAGTAAAATATAATGAATATAAAAATTAGGAGGAAAAAATGATTTTAGTAACATATGAACAATTGTTAAAAGAAAGAAATTATACATTAATAGACGTAAGAACCCCAAAAGAGTTTCAAGAGGAACCAATTCCAGGGGCTATAAATATACCTTTATTATTAGATGACGAAAGAGTAGATGTAGGAACAGCTTATAAGCAAGTTTCTGCTGAGAAAGCAAAAGAGCTAGGAGTCCAAGCTATTGCTAAAAGATTACCTGAAGTATATAAGGAGGTTCAAAAACATGCTAAGGGCAGACTTGCTTTTTATTGTGCTAGAGGTGGAATGAGAAGTGGATCAATGTCAGCTTTATTTTCAGCATTAGGATTTACCACTTGGAAATTGGATGGTGGATATAGAGCCTATAGAGAGTATATATTAAAAGAGATACCTAAGTTAAATGAAAATGTAAAATATTATGTACTTCATGGGAAAACAGGGATAGGAAAAACAAAAATTTTACAAAAACTAGATAAAAAAGGATACTCTGTTCTTGATTTAGAAAAAATGGCAGATCATAAAGGTTCATTTTTTGGTGGAGTTTGTGAAAAAAGACCTCAAAGTCAAAAAAGGTTTGAATCATTAATTTTCGATTTCTTATATAAAAATAAACCTGAGTATGTTTTAGCTGAAAGTGAAAGTAAAAGGATAGGAAATGTATATGTACCAGACTCTATTTTTAAATCTTTAGCTGAAGCTTCTCATTTGTCTCTAGATACCACATTAGAGTTAAGAGGAGATGTAATTATGGAAGATTATGCTGGAGCTACAAAAGAGGAACTTCAAGAGTGCTTAAATAGAGTTGGAAGATATATAACACCTGCTCTTTTATCTGAGTATACAGATTTATTAAACGAAGGGAAAATAAAGGAACTTTCAAAGATATTAATGAAAGATTATTATGATCCATTATATTTAAAAAGTATTATAAAATATGATTATGATAAAGAAATATTTTACAATTGTATAGACGATGCTGTGGAAAGTGTGGTGGAGTATTTGAATGAAAAAGAAATATATGGGGAAAAAGAAGCATAAAATTTTATTGGTTTTTCTATCTTTAGGAATAGGTGTATTAATATATTTATTATTTAGAAGTAGAGAGTTATTTTATTATCAATTTATTAAATTTTTATCTTTAGATGGAATAATTGATAATGCTAGAAAAGTAGTTTGGACTAAAAGAAAATATATTCCTAATTGGATAATATATTCATTACCAGATGGTTTATGGATGTTTTCTTTAGGTGTTTCTATTTTATATGAACGAATATATTATAGAGAGCTTCAAAAAGTATATAATGTAGTATATTTATCTTTTTTTATTTTTGAATTTATTCAAAGAGAGTATGGAGGACATGGAACAGTTTTAGGAACTTTTGATGAAAGTGATTTATTGTGTTTTACCTTTGGATATTTTTTTGCTTCAATTTTAGGATATTGGAATTGGGAAAGAAATTATAAATATGAAAAAGTAATGTTATATGAAGATGATTATACTTTAGAAAAGAAAAAAACCCTTATAATTATAGTTGTTTTTATAATTATAGGATTTTTTCCAGTGTTAATTTAGTTTATCTCAGTGTAATGGTATTATTTTCAAGAGATTCAATAATAGCAAGGGATTCAAGATGAATTCCTTGTTTTTTTAATATCTCTCCTCCAGGTTGGAATCCCTTTTCAATTGCAATTCCAACACCAGAAACAACAGCACCAGCTTGTTCTACAATTGATTTTAAACCAATGATAGCATTCCCCATAGCTAAAAAATCATCTACTACTAGAATGTTGTCATTAGGTGATAAGAACTCTTTTGAAACAGTAATATTATAATCTTCTTTTTTAGTAAAAGAGTGAACAGTTGCATTATATGCCTCACTCATAGTTGATGGTTTTTTCTTTTTGGCAAAAACCATAGGAACTTTCATAGCATAAGCAACAGCAATGGCAATAGCAATTCCAGATGCCTCAATTGTTAAAACTTTATTTATATTTTTATCTTTAAAACGGTTTTTAAACTCTTCTCCTATTTCCATCATAAGAATAGGATCTATTTGATGGTTAATAAAACTATCCACCTTTAAAATTGAACTGTCTTTTACAGACCCCTCTCTTTCAATATATTCTTTTAGTAATTTCATAATTTAATCCTCCAATGTTTCTAATCTTGTTAGTTCTTCTTGTGTATCTATATCTAAAAACTCTTTTGAGTTATAAAAATAACATTTTATATGTTTGTTAGTTTTAAAAATATTTCTACCTCCAGTATCTCCTGTTAATTTTAACAGTTTTTCAGTGTAACATTTTGGAAACAAAACTGGTGCAGATGGTTGTTCATTAATGATAGGAACAATAATTTCGTTAGTTTCTTCAAAGCTAAAAATTATTTTAATAAGTGTTTTATATGTTAAAAAAGGCATATCTCCTGGAATAAATAAAAATCCCTCTTGAGAGCTATTTTTAACACCAGATATAATTGATTGACTTTGACCTTTTTGTGATAATTTATTATCTATATATGTAAAATTGTATTTTAAAGAGAGATTTTTAAAAAAATAATCTTTTCCAATTAAAAGTTTTTCTTTAAAATAAATTGAATTTAAATTTTTTAAAGTTTGTTCTAGTATACTAAAGCCATTTTTTAATTTAGTATTTAATTTATTTCCATTGAATCTTTTTGAAAATCCAGAAGCTAAAATAATTGGGGTAATATTTTTAAATAGAAAAATTTCTTTTTTAAAAATAGATCCAAAATAAATATTTGAATTAAAATTAATTAAATTAGATATATTAAAAAAATCATGAAATATATCTAAAGTTTCAATTTTATTAAAAAAAAGATAATTTTCTCCAACTGAATTTTTAAAAAAAAGACTACTATCAATATAACGAACAAGATCATTTAGAGAAATTTTTTTATTTTCACTAAAAAATTGTTGTGTATATAATGGTAATCTGTGGATAGTGCTATTGTTTTTTTCTTTATGAATGCATGTAATATCGACAACAGCTATTGTTTTAGTTGAATAGCATGAGATAGATGGCTCGTTGTCTTTCCATCCTTTAAGGGGCTTATTAGAGCTTCCATCAGCTTCTATTAATATGAAATCGAAATTTTTAGATTTTAATATATTAATTTGCTCATCTGTAGCTCTATGGATTTTATTATTTTTAATAAATGGGATAAATATGTGTATAAAATTATCCTGAGGAGAATAATTATTAATCTCCTCAGGATTTATAAAAATCAAGTTATTATCAGATGGCAAAAATATCTTTGTAGTAGTTGTTATAAGAACACTTCCTTTTAGTCGTAAAGTGTTAGCTAGAAAAAACATTAAAGATGTCTTTCCACCTGCTCCAGTAATAGATATAATATCACCTTTTTTTATATTAAATAAATTTTTCATAAGGACTCCTATTGGTTAATAAGCTCCATTAATACTTTTTCAGATGTTATTGGTAAAGATCTTACTCTAACTTTTGATGCTTTATATATAGCATCAGCAATAGCAGGAGCAGGAGTATTTATAACAACTTCACCAATAGATTTAGCTCCAAAAGGTCCTGTAGACTCATAAGAATTTGAGAATTCTACTCTTATATTTTTACATTCTATTCTAGAAGGGATCTTATATTGCATTAATGAATCATTAATTACTTTACCCTTTTTATCATACTGTATATCTTCTAAAAGCGCAAGTCCTATTCCTTGAGCTGATCCACCTTCAACTTGAACTTTGGCTAAATTTGGATTAATTGTTGTTCCACAGTCAACAACAGATAAGAAATCAAGAAGTTCAACCTCTCCTGTAAGAGTATCAACTTCAACTTCAGCAAACCCAGCTATAAAAGGAGGAGGAGACTTTTCACCACCCCAAGTACCTGTAGTTGTAATTTGATTCATTCCTTGAAATGAAACAGATTCTTGAGCAAAATCAGTTAAAGAGATAATTTTATCTTCAACTTTTAAATGCTCACCTAAATATTCAATATTAGATATATCTGTATTATATAATTTAGATGCTCCAAGAAGAATTTCATCTTTCATCTTTGTAGCAGCAAGAATAACGGCGTTCCCAGTAACATAAGTTCCACTAGAAGCATATGCTCCAGGGTCATATGGAGATAGGTCAGTATCAGCAGTATGAATAATAATTTTATCCATAGAAACTTCTAAAACTTCAGCAGCAATTTGTGAAAGGATAGTATCACATCCCTGTCCCATTTCAGTAACTCCAACAAAAAGAGTAAAATCACCTCTATCCCCAAGTTTAATAGTAGCAGCAGCAGTATCAATACCACCTATTCCAGATCCTTGCATAGTAACAGCCATACCAGCAGCTCTAACTTTACCAGGAGTTATTTCTCTAGGAATTGATTTTTCTGTCCAATTAAACTTTTCTTTTCCAATTTCAATACATTTTTTTATATCCCCACTTGTGATATAGTTATTTTCATTAGGTTCAACTAAATTTTTCATTCTAACTTCTGTAGGATCTAAGTTTAACTTATGAGCAAGTTCATTTATTATTGATTCAACAGCAAAAGTTCCTTGCGTTGCACCATATCCTCTAAAAGCACCAGCATTCATTGTGTTTGAATAAACAATATTAGCATTAAACCTCATAGGAACTTTATCATATAGAGGAAATGTTTTATATGAAACAAGGGATGTAACAGTAGGAGCATGTTCACCATAAGCACCAGCATTTGATAAAACATTTATATCTATTGCTTTAATATTTCCTTTTAAATCAGAACCAAGTTTTATATCTAATCTCATAGCATGTCTGGTTGTAGTGCAAGTATGAGTTTCTTTTCTATTATAAATAATTTTAGAAGGTTTACCTGTTTTTAAAGTTACAAAAGCACTATAAATTTCGCATACTGCTGTTTGTTTTCCTCCAAAACCTCCTCCAACTTTAGGTTTTATTACTCTAAGTTTACTTGTAGGCATTTCAAGAGCACGAGCTAAATGTCTTCTTACATGAAATGGGATTTGAGTTGAACTAATAGTAGTTAATCTACCGTGAACATCAAAATAACTATAAGATCTGTATGTTTCCATCATAGCGTGTATTTGTGGTTGTGTATAATAAGTTTTTTCTATAATAATATCACTATTTTCAAACCCTTCATCTACACCAGGTTTTTCAGCATAAGATTTAGATGCAATATTTCTTTCTCTTTCATAACCAATTTCAAAGTTAGTATGAACCTCTTCAGGATGAACAAGAATATCAGAATCAATAGATTTTTCAAAATCTAAAATAGGAGTTAAAACCTCATATTCAACTTTAATAAGTTTCATTGCTTTTTCAGCAGCTCTTTCATCTTCAGCAGCAATAATAGCTACAGGATCACCAACATATCTAACATATTCATCTAAAATTCTTCTGTCATATGGAGAAGGCTCAGGAAAACTTTGTCCAGCAAGAGTAAATTGTGTCTTAGGAACATCATTGTGAGTAAAAATAGCTTCTACACCAGGAACTTTACTAGCTATATTAGTATTTATTGATTTTATTTTAGCAAAAGCATGGGGAGATCTTAAAAGTTTAATAATTAATACATTATTATTTAAAACAAGATCATCTGTATATGTTGGATTTCCAGTTACAACCCCAATTCCATCAATTTTTTTTACAGAAGTATTAACAATTTTCATTTTTAAATACCTCCATAAAATTTCTAATAGCTCTCAGTTGAGAAACATATCCACTACATCTACAAAGATTACCATTTAAGTAGTGCATAATATCTTCATCAGTTGGATTATCTAATTCTTTAATCATAGCAAGAACAGTTAAGGTAAATCCAGGAGAACAAAATCCACATTGCTCTGCTCCCTCATTTGCCATGAAAGTTGCAAATAGTTTTGCTTCTTTTTCATAGAATTCAATAGTAGTAATATTTTTACCATTAGCTCTAGCAGCTAAAGTGCTGCAAGATAAGATAGGAGATCCATCTATTAAAACTGTGCAAAGACCACAGGCACCAGTATCGCAGCCTCTTTTAACACTTAGATATCCAGCATTTCTTAGGGTGTCTAGAAGATACTCATCATCTTTGATAAGTAGCTCTTTCTTTCTACCATTTATAGTTGTAGTTAATAACATTTATTGTAAAACCTCCTGAATTGTTTTTCTAAGTAACGCAGCTAAAAGAAGTTCTCTATAACTTTTGCTTCCTCTCATATTAGAATCAACAATAATTTCATTAGATATAGTTTTCATGGCATCAGTTAATGAATTTTCTAAATTAGAAAAACTATTAATAAGAGACATAGTATTTTTAGCTAAAAGTGCCTTTGTAGGTCTTGATCCAACAGCAATAGTAATTCCTTTTTCTTTAGAATAACTAACAGCCATATTTAAAATAGAGTAATCAGTTTTACTTTTTCGAACACATTTAAATGATGTTTGTAGTTTAACTTTTGGAATTAAAATTTCTACTAAAATATCTTTTCTTATATTTTGTTCTTCTAAAAAATTTTCTAAAGAAATTTCTCCGAAATTAAATAGTTTTACTTTGGCATTTAAAGCTAATAAAGCAGGAATTAAATCGGAAAATCCATACTTACTAAAAACAGTAGCTCCAACTGTTACATTTGATCTAAATTGAACACCAATAACATCTTTTAAAGCAGTATTAAAAATCTCTCCAAAATATGTTTTTAAAAGAGGATTAATTTCAAGATCTCTAAAAGTTGTCATAGCCCCAAGAGAGATATAACTATCATTTTCAGAGATATATCTAAGGTTTAAGTTAGATATATCAATAGCTGTATTCCAGTTAGTATTTCCCATTCTTAAATAAGAAGTACCTCCTAAAATAATATTTTTTTTATTCTTTATTAGTTCTACATAGGCCTCATCAAGAGATTGTGCTAAAAAATATTTTGAAAAAGAAAACAAGTTAAAACCTCCATTTATAAAAAATTAAGCGACTTCCTTAGATAGGACTTTGTCGTCTTTTGGTAAAATTAAATTAAGTATAACAGCAATACTTCCTGAAACAACAATACCAGATCCACCAAATATAAGTCTGATACTTTCAGGGAAAATAGCAAGGGCATCAGGGACATTACCAAGTCCATATCCTAAACCTAAAGAAACAGCTAAAATAACAGCGTTTCTTCCAACAAGTGGTTCTTTTGTAATTAAGTTAATTCCACTAATAGAGATCATGGCAAAAACCATAACTAAACTCCCCCCAATAACACTTGCAGGAACGATTGTGAAAAGAGCTCCAATTTTAGGAATAAAAGCACCAACAATTAAAAACATAGCTCCAGTTGCAACAACAAATCTACTCATAATACCAGTCATAGCAATAATTCCTGTATTTTGACTAAAAGATGTAGTTGGTAAAACAGAGAATAAAGCAGCAAAAGCACTTCCAAGTCCATCTGCAAGGATTCCACCTGATAGTTCTTTATCAGTTGTTTCTCTTCCAGCTCCCCCCATTGTAACACCAGACATATCTCCAACAGTTTCAACTGCTGAAACAATAAACATTAAAATCATAGCTAAAATTGCATCTAAGTGGAAAGAGAATCCAAACATAAAAGGTTTTGGTATTGTTAGGTAATCTGCTTGCATTAGTGGTGTAAGATTTACCTTTCCTAAACATAAAGCTAAGATAAAACCAACAATAGTTCCAATAAAAATTGAACCAGTACTTAAAATTCCTTTAGTAAACTGCTTAAAGAAGATCACTGTAACAAGAACAACAAGGCCGATACCTAAATTCTCAGCAGATCCAAAATCTTTAGCTCCAATTCCACCAGCAAAGTTTTGAATACCAACTGGAAGCAAAGATAATCCAATTGAAAGAACAACAACACCAGTTACAATTGGTGGGAAAAATTTTCTAACTCTTTTAATAACTAATCCAAGTAATCCTTCGAAGATACCACCAATTAGAGCAGCTCCTAAAACACCTTCAAATCCATATTTAGTTCCTATAGAAATAGCAACAGGAACAAAAGCAAAACTAGTTCCAACAACAATGGGAAGTTTAGCACCAATAGGTCCAAGAGTATAAGCTTGAATAAGAGTATTAAGTCCAGCAACGAGCATAGAAGCTTGAATTAAAAGAGTTTTTTGCTCTGGAGATATTCCTAAAACACCAGCGACTATAATTATAGGGGTAATATTACTAACAAACATAGCTAAAATATGCTGTAATCCTAAAGGTAGTGCTGTTTTTAGTTCTGGAACTCCGTCTAAGTGGTATGGTGATTTGTTTTTCAACATGATAAATAATCCTCCTAAAATTTTATTCAAATTTTACTCAAATATATGGATTAGTAAATAGTAGAAAACAAAAAAAGATTATCTTTTTTCATCTTCATACAAGTGAAAAATAGATAATCTTAAAAATTACAATTAAAATCTATTTATTTCACTCATAGTGGTTAATTTAAGGTTAACCGTAGAAACTTCCGACCATATTTCGGATATATATGAGTATATTTTATTGAACTTATAATACTATATTTTTACTTAAAAGTCAAATGTAAATACGAAAAAAAAACTCCTAAAAAAGGAGTTTAAAATCATAATTGGCGGAAACGTATAGGAATCGAACCTACCAGCGATTTAACTCGCCAAGACAGTTTTGAAGACTGCTGAGTACACCAGTAACTCATCCGCTTCCAATTATAGATTGATTATAGCATATTTTTTTAAAAAATAAAAGCATTAAATTTTTTTTTGAATCCAGTTTTTTCACAAGAATAAAATTGATATAAATTGTCTTTAATTTCATTACTTTTAAGTATATTAAGAATAGATTTAGCATCTTCTATATTGCCTTTAATAGAGAGACCACAACTTGCTTTTAGTTCTCCAGGTAGTGGGATAACTCTAATGTCTAAACTATGATCGAGTAAAAGTTTTTCAACTTTCATAACTAAATGTGTAGAATCAATTGTTAAAATTAAATAATTTTCGGATTTCATTAGGGTTTAATCACCTTATTAGCGCTTAGTTGCTTAGTTACAATATTATACATATTAGTTGTGCTTCCCACAGATAATTTATCTTCTAAATTATAGAAATTAATACAAGCTCCACAAGATAAAATTTCAACGC
>NZ_CAMQYW010000041.1 GCF_947039425.1 uncultured Cetobacterium sp.
CAGACTCACAAAATATGGGAATATCTTTTAGAGTTAAATTTAACAATAAAATGGGATATTCATATACTGAATCTCTTGAAGAAAATGATATTATTCCCCTTATTGAAACGGCAATTACCAATGCTAAAATAATTGAAAATGACGATATTATTGATATCTATGGGGAAATTAAAAAATATGAGCATATTGATTCTTTTAATGAAAATTTAAATAATGTTAGTGTTCAAGAAAAAATAGATTTTTTAATAACTGCTGAAAAAACCGCTCTTTCTATGGATAAAAGAGTTAAAAGCGTTAATTATTGTGCTATTGGAAGTGGAGCAAGTGAGGTTATTATTAAAAACTCAAAAGGCCTTTATCTAAATCATAAAGGCAATTCAATATATGCATATATCTCTGTAGTTGTTCAAGATGGTGAATCTTTAAAAAATGATTCAGCATATATTGTCACAAGAGATTTTAATACAATGAATCCAATTGAGTTATCAAAAAAAGCAGTAAATAAAGCTCTTTCTAAACTTAATTCTATCAATGTGGATAGTCAAAATTACCAAATAATTATAAAAAATGATACCTTTGCTGATCTATTAGGAGCTATGAGTGGAATATTTTCTGCTGAGGCTGTGCAAAAAGGAGTATCTAAATTTAAAGGACATTTAAATGAGATAGTTGCCAATGAAAATGTAACTATTGTTGATAATCCTCATTTAAAAGATGGATATGGCAGTGCCCCATTTGATGCTGAAGGAGTCCCAACTATTGAAAAAAAACTTATAGATAAAGGTACTTTAAAAACATTTTTACATAATTTAAAAACTTCTAAAAAGGATAATATTGAAACTACTGGTAATGCTTCTAAAGGAGGGTATAAAGGCACTATGGGAATCTCTCCTTTTAATTTTTATTTAGAAAAAGGACATTTAAGTTTTCAAGAATTATTAGGAAAAGTAGAAAATGGTATTTTAGTCACTGGTTTTTCAGGACTTCACTCTGGATTAAACTCTATCTCTGGAGATTTTTCTCTTGCTACTGAAGGTTTCTTAATTAAAAATGGACAAATAGATAAACCATTAAATCAGATTACTCTTGCTGGAAACTTCTTTGATTTACTTAAAAATATCCAGTATGTTGGTAATGATTTAGAATTTAATCTTTCTGCTGTTGGTTCTCCATCAATTCTTGTTAAAAATTTAAGTGTTGCTTCGTAATCTATAAATTTAGGAGGTTTTAACATGGATAAAATTACAAATATTGATGCTCTCATTCTAGCTGGTGGAAAAAGTTCTAGAATGAATTTTACAGATAAAGCTCTATTAAAATATGACTCTAATAGAAATTTTTTAGAAAAAATAACTGATGAGCTTTTTGATTTTGAAAATATTATAGTTTCTATTAATAAAGATCAAAATTTTATAATTCCTCGCGGGGTGATTATAACTGATAAAATCTCAGATATTGGTCCTGTTGAAGGAATATATCAAGGTCTAATGCACTGTCAATCTGATTCTATCTTTGTTACAACTTGTGATATGCCTAATATCACAAAAGAATTTATAGATTATATACTTAATTTTCACTCCAATGATTTTGATGCTATTATTGTGAGAGATTCAAAAGGAAAAATGTATCCTTTATTAGGAATCTATAATAAAAGTTCATTAAATACTATTGAACGTTTTATTTTAGATAAAAATTATAGAATAGCTGAAATTTTTAGGGAACTTAATGTTAAATATATTGATTTAAATTATACTACATTTGATATAAATAGAATTCTTCAAAATATTAATACATTAAAAGATTTTAAATCTTTACTTACATTTGCAGGTAACAAACCTTTTATCTGTATCTCTGGAACTAAAGGAGTTGGAAAAACAACTTTAATCAGAGAGCTTCTTATGTATTCTAAAGAAGCTAATTATAAGGTTGGTGTAGTTAAATATAACTCAGAGTTTAATTTTAATTGTTTAGACGAAAATATAAATAAATACAATGTTGCTGGTGCTCATGGTGCTCTTATATTTTCTAAAAATAACTACATTCTTTTAAAAGAAAAAACTAATAACAATTTTTTTGATTATTTAAATCAATTTAAAGAGTATGATTTTATTTTATTAGAAGATTTTAAACATGAGCCTTTCCCTAAAATAGAGATTATTAGAAAGAAAACTGGAGTAAATCCTGTTTCTAATCCTAAAAATTTACTTTTTTATGTAACTGATGTTGAAGATATTTTAAAAGATAGCTCTTTAAATTCTATTAATATAAATGATACATTTTTGATTTTCAATAAAATATTAGAGATTACTGGACTTAAATAAATAATTTTTTTGGAGGAATTTTTATGAAAGAACTTACTAGAAATAATTTAAAAAAAATGCTTTTATCAGCTTCAAAAGAACTAATACTACATAGTGATGAAATAACTAAAATAGATGCTCTATTTGAAAAAAGAAATTATGGATTAGTCACTTGTAAAATCGGAAAAATTTTAGAAACTAAAGTTGAAAACTGGGAAGAAAATATATCTATTAAAAGATTCTTCACTTCTTTAGGAGAGGAAGTTATTGCATGTGTTTATGGTACTAGTGGTCCATTATGGGGTAATCTTTTTATTGGTCTTGGAACTCCTTTAACAAATGAAACTACTTTAACTAAAGAAAATTTAAAAGAGATGTTTTCTAAATCTTTATCAGAAGTATTTGAACTTACTCCTGCTGGATTAGGTGATAAGACATTCCTTGATGCTTATATTCCCGCTGTTGAGTATATTAAAGGTTATAGTGGCGAGTCAATAACTCAAATGTTTTTAATCGCCTATAAAGAAGCTGAAAAAGGAGCTATCAAAACTAAAAATTATATGGCTAAATTTGGAACAGCTAAAAATTATCAAGAAAAAACTATAGGTACAATTGATATTGGAGCTTACTCTATTGCTATTTTATTTAAAGGATTTAGCGATTCTTTTAGTAAATAAAAAAAGGCTAATCAAAATTAAATTTTGATTAGCCTTTTCTCTTTTATTTTTTTAAACAAAACTCTTCAAAGTGAGGAAGAGTTAAACACCAATCACAGAAATTTCCCCAATCTTCTTTCAGCTTATGATGTCTTCTTTGCATATATATAGTTTTTAATTGTAAATATGACGTAGTTACTCTCATCGTTTGCTCAAGTCCCATTGGACAATTTGATATAATTCTCATATATACTTCATACTTAGTATATATTTTTCCTAAATATTCTTTTTCTTTCTCCTCTTTTTCAAAAGAATTAAAAAGTTCTATCCATTTATTTAAGTTTTCAATAACAACTTCATCAACATATTCATTACAAGATTTTTTTAAATCCATCTTTGTTAATCTATGCATTTTTGAAGTAGAAGATACTATATCAGCAAAGTGATATCTTTGAAATTGTGGTGTCCAGTAATTTGGATATGTTATATCAAATTGAACAACTATTCCTTTTAAAAAATTATCATGACCTGTTCCTGTTGGCACATTTCCAAGCTTTCCAGCTCTCTTATAGTCTTTTTCTGTTAATAATATATCCTCATCCCACTCATCTATTGTTTCGGCGATCATTGGGTATCCACTAGCTATTAGTGACTCATTTAAACCATAAACTCTATCGTTAAAAATTTTAAGCATTGTAACCTCCAAATATTTTTTTATAAATTATACCATAAAAAACAAAAAATAGAGCCCACTTTTTAGACTCTATTTTTTTAAAACTCATCCCATCCATCAACAGATGAACTCATATTATAGCTTGTTACACTTCCTTCAAAAAAGTTTGCTTTAACATTTCCTTCTCCTTCCGTATCAGCAAACTTCTCCAAATGTTTATATGGATTTTTATTAAACTCTGGATAAAGCTCTTTTAATCCTATAGCTTTTAATCTTTCATTAGCAAGCCATTTAGTATATATTTCTGTTGTTTCCATAGTTATTCCAAGTATCTGATTTCCAATTATATGGTTTGTCCAAAGTATCTCTTGCTCCACTGCCTGTGAAAACATTTCATATATTTTTTCTTCATTAAAAAAATTAGGATTTTCATTTTTTATCTCTTTTATTAATTGTTGAAAAATAACAACGTGAGATAGTTCATCTCTATTTATTAATTTTATAATATCCGATGTTCCCATCATTCTATTTCTACTTGCAAGAAGATAGAAAAAATTAAATCCATTATAGAAATATATCGCTTCTAACAAATAATCTGCTATTATAATCTCTGCAAAATTTTCATCTTTTGGTTCATCTAAAAAATTTTGATAAATATTTGCTATATATTCATTTCTTTCAAATAAAATTTTATCCTCTCTCCACTTATCATAAATAGAGTTTCTTATTTCCTTAGATAAAATAGATTCTATTATATATTGATATGATTGAGAATGTACGGCTTCTTGAAATGTTTGTATAGACAAAATTAAATTTACTTCTGGAGCTGTTATATAGTTTGAAACATTGGGAATATTATTTGTTTGAATACTATCTAAAAATATTAAAAAAGATAAAATCCCATCATATGCTTCTTTTTCAAAAACAGTTAAATTATTATAATCATTTTTATCTTGAGTTAAATCTATTTTCTCTGGAATCCAAAAATTACCCATCATATTCCTATATAAAGTATTTGCCCATTGATATCTAACATTATTTAAATTAAAAATATTTGTACTATTTCCCTTTATAATTTTTCTATCACTTAATGTATCAATTCCATCTGGGTTAAAAAGTTTCTTTCTATCCACTACAACTTTCACACTCCTCTTTATCCTTCATAATATTAGTATTTTTTTGAATTGTTCTCACATAATAAACTGATTTACACCCTTCTTCCCAAGCTGTTAAATACGTTTCATAAATATCCTTTGCTTTTATATCTTTATTTAAATCAAAAATCAACTCCATCGAAACACCTTGTGTTACCCATTTCCCAATTTTGCTCATAATTTTTACATATTTTTTAGAATCAACATTCTTAAATTCTGGATAGAACCAAGCTCTATCTTTTAAATATTTTGCAACTCTTGGAACAGCTCCCTTTTGATTTTTTTCAATATAAAATCTTGAAAATATTGGATTTACAGAAGCTGTTGCTCCCATTAATAAAGAACTTGATGTATTTGGAGCCACTGCTGTTAATTCTCCATTTCTCAATCCATAAAGAGAAACAAGTTCAAATATCTCTTCCCATTCTTTACTATATATAGAATTTTCTTTATACCACTCTAAGTTTTTATTAAAAAATAACCCCTTATCCCATTTTGAATTTTCAAATTTTAAATATTTCCCTCTTTCTTTAGCTAAAAGAGATGAAGATTTTATTGTATACATAGATATCATTTCAAAAAGTTCATCTATCTCTTTTTCTGATTCTTCATATATCATAAACTCCCTCGCTAAATAATCAGCAAGACCCATGGCACCTACTCCAATTGTTCTATAATGTTTATTATGTTTATCAGACTCTTTTATAGGTGTTTCTGTTAAATCAATTGTATTATCTAAAATTCTAACGGCAAGTGACACTATACTTTCCAATTGATCTTTCTCTAACTCTGCTAAATTTAAAGAGACTAAATTACACGTATGAACCTCTCCTAAATCAACAGTTCTAACTCCTTTATTCTCAAAAGATTCCTCTTTATAATTTCTTGTTGGAGAAAAATTAGAAAAACTTTCCATACATAGATTTCCATTTCCTATCATTCCAATATGACTATTATGATTCCCCTTATTCGCACTATCTTTAAAGAAAATATAAGGCATACCTGTTTCAATTTGAACTTTCATTATATTTTTAAATAGATTTTTTGCATCTATTTTTTTAACTAATTTTAAAGTACTATCATTTTCTAACTTCTCATAAAACTCTTCAAACTCTTCTCCATAAAGTTCACATAGTTCTATATTATATTTATTTCTTACTTCATAAGAATCAAAAAGTGTCCATACCTCATTATTTTTTACTCTTCTCATAAATAAATCTGAAACTACAATTTGTGGATAAATATCATAAGCTTTCCCTCTTTGATCTCCATTTTCTGTTTGCAGTTCTAAAAAATATTCTATGTCTAAATGCCAGGAATCAAGAGCCACTGTAACAGCACCAGACCTACGTCCTTGTTGATTCACTGCAACTGCAGTATCATTTACTATTTTTATCCAAGGAACCACTCCACCACTGGCATTTAAGTAACCATTTACTGTAGAGTTCTTTCCTCTTATTCTAGAGATATTTAATCCCACTCCTCCACCATTTTTACTAATCTTTGCAATAGTATCTATATTATAAAATATAGACTCAATATTATCATCCATTGCAGATATAAAACATGATGACAAATTGCCTTTAGGAACTCTTAAATTAGCAAGTATTGGTGTTGCTAATGATATTTTTTTTAATGATAGTGCATGATAGAATTTAGATGCAATTTGAACTTTATCTTTTTCATTAATAGATAAAAGCATAGATATACACATAAATACCTCTTGAGGCAACTCTATTGTTTTTCCCTCTAATTTTAATAAGTATCTATTAATAAACATATTAGCACCAGCATAATCATAAATCATATCTCTAGAAGTATCTATCTCTTTTTCCAAAGCTTCTATTTCAGCTTTAGAATATTCTAATAACCTTTTGTCATAAATATTTTTTTCAACTAAAAAATTAATAGTTTTTTCTAGATTACCATAAGAAAACGATCTATTATGCCAAACTTCTCTTTCCAATTCCATCATTGATAACCTTCCAGCTACATATGTCCAATCACTTTCTTCAAAACTTGTCATTGATACAGCTTGATTTATTAATGACTCTTGGATTCTTTTAGTTGTAATTTTATCTTCATAAATAGATTCTATATGACTTTCAAGAGCAACCATATTTACCTCTAAATTTTTGCAAGCTCTTATTAATTTTTCTCTAATTTTTTTTATATCTAAATTCTCCATTATTCCTGCTCTATTTATAACTTTTCTCATTTATATAACCTCTAAAAAATTTTCCATTGTTAAAAATTTTCCATTATATTCAACAACTGGTGCACTCATAATTCTAGCTTTACTCGCTACAATCATCAGTTCTTTTAAATTTTTTGAATATTGAAACTCTATTTTTTTATCTTCTAATATTTTTTTTAATGATTCACACTTACTACAATTTTCTTTTCCAAAAATTTTTATCACAATTACCTCCTAGACACAATATCTTGTGTTCGTAATTTTTAATTTATACTATATATAGTTATTATGTCATATTTTCCAAGTTTTTTCAATGAATTTATATTTTTTTAGTATAATATATTTTTTGTATTTTTTATGGTAAAATATTTAGAATAAGGAGGGAATATGGAAAGAACTATTCTTCACTATGATATGGATTCTTTTTATGCATCTGTTGAAATGAGAGACAACAAAAAATATATCGGAAAACCCATTGTTGTTGCTGGTGGCGTTGTTACAACTGCTAATTATGAAGCTAGAAAATTTGGAATTCATTCTGCTATGTCTACAATTGAAGCTAAAAGATTGTGTCCACGAGTTATTGTTGTTCCAGTAAATAAAACTAAATACTCTGAAGAATCTAAAATTATTCAAAATCTAGCATTAAAAATAACAGATAAAGTTGAATTTATAGCTCTTGACGAAGGATATATTGATATTACAAATATTATTTCTAAGTATTCTTCTAAAAAATCCTTTGCTTCCCTTTTTAGAAAGCGTATTTTTGAAAAAACTGGACTTACTTGTTCTGTTGGAATTGGTATAAATAAACTTACTGCTAAAATTGCAAGTGATATTAATAAACCTGGTGGACAATATATTTTTAATAATCAAGAGGAGTTCATTGAATTTATTAGACATAAAAATATTCGGAAACTTCCTGGCGTTGGAGTTAAATTCGAAAAAATACTAACTAAAAATAACATAAAAAAAGTTGATGATATCTTCCCATTTTCTTTAAAAGAACTCACTGCTAAATTTGGAACTTCAAGAGGAGAGTTACTTTATACTTTTAGCCGAGGAATTGATTTTAGAGAGGTCGATTTTAAAAGAGCTACTCACTCAATAGGAAATGAAATTACATTTAGAATACCTCTTGATTCTGAAGTTGAAATCAATAGAGAAATTGATGATTTATTTATTTGGGCTCATAAAAGATTACTAAAAAATAAATTTCTTACTAAAACAATCTCTTTAAAAATACGCTATAGTAATCGTGATACAATAACTAGAGCTAAAACTAGAGCTATTCCTACAGATAATATTGATATCTTAAAGAGTATGTTAGATGAACTTTCTTTAGCCGTTGATATTAGCCGAGATATTAGGTTGCTTGGTGTTTCTTTTTCAAGTTTAATAAATAAATCCAAAAGACAACTAACTTTAAATAATTTTTAAATTTATTTGAAGGAATCATTTAATTTTACAGTAAATATATCATATACAAATCTTATATAAAGGGGACGCTTATGAAAAGTAAAAGAATTTATTTAGATGAAACTGACAATATGGAATTTATTTTAAAAGAGTATGGTTTAAATTTTTTTAAAACTGAAAAAAGAAAAGTGCCTAAAATGAAAAAAGAATCTAAAATTAACTATAAAAAATCTAAATTAACTAGCAAAGCTTAAAAAGGAGGCCTCTGGGCCCCCTTTTTAAATATCAGGAATAAATTCCAAATAAAAATCAGGAATTTTATCTTTCAAACTATTTTTTAACTCCAAATGTATTAACGAAATTTCATTTACATCTATATTTCTGTTTTTAGATAAAAAATAAAGAGAGATCCACACTTTTCTTCCTGTCCTTACAACATCATAAAAAGTAACTTCATAGGGATATTTTTTAAATATTTCACTGCTTATCTCTTTAATTTCCTTTAATATGCTTTCTTCTGCTGAAATTAAAAATACACATTTAAGCTCTCTAATTACCATTTTTATTGGTTCTGGTAATAAGAATAAAGCAATTAATAGAGCAACTATAGGATCCATATACTTCCCTATATTTTCAGAAAGTACATTCTTTAAAAATAACTCAAAAGAAAAGGCTAAAGTCATTCCTAAACTATATAACATATCTATTTTCCATCCATATATTTCACTATCTACTATTCTTGAATTAATATTTTTATTTTTATAATTCATATATAAATATATTCCTAGACTTGTTACCGTACATACTAATTCAAACCACACAACCTGAGAATAATCAATTTTCTTTCCACCCTCTATTAGTAATTGAATATTTGTTATAATTAAACCCAAAGCTACAGAAGTATACATAAGTCCTTTTAAAATTATAAAAAACGATTCATATTGAGCATAACCAAAAGGTCTCTTTTCACTTACTGGTTTATAAAATAAAGGAATTAATGCAATTGAAAGAGCTATTATAAAAAGTTCAATACTATCAAATACAGCATCCATTAATACAGCTTGAGATTTACTATAAATTGACATAAATATCTCACTTATAACAAAAATTATTCCAGCATATAAAGAAATTTTCATAATTGTTTTTTCTTTTTCTATTCTCATTAAAATATCACCACTTATCTATATTTTAATTATAGATACTTTAATTTTTTTAATTTTCCTCTTAATTATTATTCATTTGGAAATGTAGATTTCAATCTATTTAATGCCTCTTTTAAAACATTCTCATGACATGCAAAATTAATTCTTACAAATCCTTCTCCCTCTTCACCAAAAATCTCTCCACCATCAATTACTATTTTTGCTTCTCTTTCAATCTTTCTTTTTATCTCTTTATATTCTAAATTCATCTCTCTTAAATCTAACCATCCTAAATAAGTCCCTTCTAATTCAATACATTTTAAATTTTTAAAATTTTCTTCTATAAAATTTTTCATATAAATATAATTCTTTTCTAAATATTTTTTTAATTCCTCAAGCCAAATTTCTCCATCTTTTGTATATGTACTTTCAATTGCAACAGCACCATACATATTAGCAGTCGGTTTATCCCAATTTCTTTCCATCTCATTTAAAAATTTAATTTTCATAACATTATTTGGTATTATAGTATTTGCTATTTTTAAAGCTGCACAATTAAAAGTTTTACTTATCGAAGTACATACTACTAATTGATCTAAGATCTTCTCATTTACAGTTCCTAAAGAAGTAAAAGCATTATTAAATAATGCTAAATCACTATGGATTTCATCAGATATTATAGTTATACTGTATTTCAAACATAATTCTACAATTTTTTCTAACTCTTCTTTTTTCCAAACTCTTCCAACAGGATTATGAGGATTACATAATATCATCATTTTATTTTTAGGATCTTTTAATTTTTCTTCTAAATCTTTAAAATCAATAGTATATTTTTTCCCATCAAACTTTAATTTATTATTTACAATTTTTCTATTATTAACCTCTATTGCTCTTTTAAAAGGAGGATATACTGGATTTTGTATAACTACTCCGTCTCCTTCTTCTGTAAAAGCTTTAATTGAATAACAAATAGCAGAAACAACTCCAGTATTTGTCACTATCCAATCTTTTTTTATATCCCAATCATTTCTATTTTTTTGCCAATAAAGTATACCTTTATAATAATTTTCACTAGGTA
>NZ_CAMQYW010000042.1 GCF_947039425.1 uncultured Cetobacterium sp.
AACAACTCCAGTACTTGGAGATAAAATATTTACAGTGATACCAGCAGCAACAACAATAGCAATAAAATATGGAATAAAAGATGCTGTTTGTATAAGAGATCTAAAATATTTATTTTTAACTTCATTTAACATTAAGGCTAAAACAATAGCAAATGGAAATTCTAAGAATAAACTATAAATATTTAACATAATTGTATTTTTCAAAGTTGTATAAAAATAAGGACTAGTTAAAAATTCTGTAAAATTTGTTAATCCAACCCAATCACTTCCAGAGATACCCCTAAAAAGACTATAATCTTTAAAAGCAATTAAAAGACCATACATAGGTTTATATGCAAATATTAAATACCAAAGAATAAAAGGCAGAATAATTAGATATAAAGTTTTTTGGTCATTGTTAAAAGTAGATTTTTTCTTTTGAAATATATTCAAATTAAATATATTTTTACTTTTAACAGGTGGATCAAGTTTTAATGTTTTTTCTTTCATAACTTCCTCCTGATTATAAGATTAATTAATGTGATTATAATTTATAAAAAAACTATTGTAAATCGTCAGTTTTAAATCATCTTTTTTCTATATGATTTAATTAAAAATTAGATCATTATATTTAACTGCCCAATTTTGTAAATATATTTTTAAGTATTCATTTTTCTCTGAAACTGGAAGTGGATTAAGTTGCAGTATATCTTTAGCTTCATAGATAAACTCTTTTAATTTTTCATTACCATTATAATTTTTAAAAGCGACATATGTATATTCCTCATCACTAACAGCTCTCCATCCAAACTCTAAAGGATTTTTATTTTGAAGTTTTAAATTGTTAATAATTTTAGGATTTCCTGTGTAACACATGGTAATAGCTTTATTATTAAGAATCTCCCCTTTTAATGTAGGACTTAAATCTATTCCATGAAAAGAGTAATCAGTTTTAATATTAAGTAGAGAGAGTATGGTTGGAACAATATCTACTCCAGAAAGAGGTGTTTTTATATTTATATTTTTAAATTGATCACCTAAAGATAGAATAAAGGGTACAGAGATAGATTCTTCGTACCAAACATGTTTGCTCCATAATCCATGAGAACAAAGCATCTCTCCATGATCTGCTGTAAGTATAATAAGAGTATTATCGTAAAGATTATTATCTTTTAAATATGTTATTATTTTTCCAAAATATTCATCTATACCAGAAATAGCTCCATAGTATTTTTTAACCATTTGAATATACTCTGTTTCTTTTAGAGAGAATGGCTCAATTGTCTGAGGATGGTCAATAATACTGTCTAGTTTAACATTATCTCTTATGGGAATATCTACATTATCATACAAATCAACATATTTTTGTGGAATTAAATCCAGTGGTGTATGTGGTGGATTCCAAGATAAAAATAGTGCAAATTGATTTTCTTTATTTTTATTTAAAAAATCTAGAGCAATATCAGTTTCATGTTTAACAGACCATTCATTAACTTTTATTTGTTCATGAGAATCTTGCCAATAATGTGGACTTAAATGATTGTCATCAGCCCCGTATGAATACCAAAAATCAAATCCATGTCTTTTAGGCCCAGGAGGAGTATATGCATCCCAATTTTTTGCTTTGGAAATTGGATTTTTTGAAAAATCAATATCAGGTTGATCTAAATGCCATTTTCCTATATATCCTGTTGAATAATTATTATTTTTTAAAATGTCACCTATTGTAATTTCATTGGGGCTTAAAAAATTATTAAATAAATTAGGTTTGCAATTGGTGATAACATTATGAGCAATAGGATATTTTCCAGTTAATATAGTGGCTCTACTAGGTGAGCATAAAGGACATGTACTATATGCTTTTTCAAAAATAGCATTATTTTTAGCAAAATTATCAATATTAGGAGTAATAACTTTTTCTTTTTCCATAAAGCCTATAGATTCTCGTCTCCATTGATCTGCAAAAATAAAAAGTAAGTTAGGTTTTTTCATAAGATTTAAATCCTCCTAAAAATTTATTTAATAAAATATACCTTATATGGATAAGTATAGTAAATACTTAATTTTCTTATAGTCGGTAATGAGTATATGCAAAAAATGATGTGAGAATTTAATAGAAAAATGAATATTGACCTAGAAAAAAAGTGAAGGTATACTCTATTAAAATAAATTAAGGAGAAGATATCCTTTATGAAAAAAAATATAGTATTTATAACAACAGATCATCAAAGGGCAGATACCATTGGGATGATACAGTGTGATCAAGAGGTTACACCAAACTTAAATAAATTAGCACAAGAGGGAATAAATTTTTTAAACACATATACAACTTGTCCTTTGTGTGTTCCTGCTAGAACATCATTAGCAACTGGACAGTTTCCAACAAAAACAGAGGTTGTAATTAATGATTTAAAAAATATTCCAGAGAAAACAAGAGATCTAAAAACGCTACATGAATATTTATATGAAAATTCATATGATATAAGTCATTTTGGAATGCAACATATAACTTTAATTCCATCTCTTGAAAAGAGAGTTTCTTTTAAAGAGTTTATAAGTGATGATGACTATGAAAAAGTTTGTTTAGAAAATAATTTACCTATTTTCGGAACTGAAGAAGATAGAGTAAAAGTAAAAGAACTTCATGGAAATATAATAGAGGAAAGAAATTATACAGGATCAAGAGTTTCTTATTTTGAAAAGGAAGAAAAATTATTTAGAGATAGATTTTATCTTGATAATGTTCTCAACTATTTGAAAAAAGAGGACTTTAAAAATCCTGTGGCACTATTTGTAAATATTTGGGCTCCACATCCTCCCTTAACAGTTTTAAAAGAATATATGGATAAGTTTCCTAATCCTATACTTCCAGAAAATTTAAATAAAAAAGCAAATGGAGAGCCTTTAAATAGAAGGGAGGGAATAGCTGCTCAACTTGCAGAGGATAAAGATGAAAACCATTGGAAAGAGGTTTGGTCAGCTTATTTA
The DNA here is from genome assembly GCF_947039425.1 of uncultured Cetobacterium sp. GTDB lineage: Bacteria > Fusobacteriota > Fusobacteriia > Fusobacteriales > Fusobacteriaceae > Cetobacterium_A. Next base: position 2,968 of record NZ_CAMQYW010000042.1, read on the forward strand.
GGTTTAACAAATTATGCTGATAAATTAATTGGTGAAATTATAAATAAATTTAAAGAAAAAAATGAATATGATAATACAATTTTTGTTTTTACAGCAGATCATGGTGACCATTTAGGTCAACATAAGATGTTTCAAAAGATGGAGATGTATGATCAAGCAATAAAAGTCCCTTTTATATTAAAAGTACCCAATTTAAAAAATAAAACTATAGAGTTTAATACAAGTCATTTGGATATTTTACCAACTGTTTTAGATTTGTTAGATATTAATTTAACAAGAAAGGTTTCAGGAGAGTCATTATTAAAATATTTTGATAAATCAAAAGATAGGTATGTTTACTCTCAATATTCAGGAAATCAAGTTGCAGTTGGAGATATAAGAAGAAGTGTTGTAGGAGATGGATTTAAATATATATTTGATCCAAGAGATAAGGAGGAGCTTTTCTCTTTAGAAGATGACCCTTTAGAGATGAATAATTTAGCGCAAGATAAAAATTATTTTGAAAAAAAAGAACAATTAAAAGAACAATTAAAAAACTTTTTAAATAAAGAAAATGATTGGATAAAAATTTAATTAGGGGGTAGTGATGAGTAAGAAGATAGTTTTAATGTTAGCAGCAATGGGAATATTACAGAGTAATCTTTATAGTGAAAATTATAAGGTATCAAAAAAACCAATGGAATTAAGTATTTTAGCTGTGCAAAATGGTAAAGTTTTTGATGAAAATTGGTCGGTATTTAAAGAGGCATTTAAAGATACAAATGTAAAATTAAAAAGTTATAGTTCTAAAAACTTAACAGATGAGATGCAAGCATTTAACTTAGCTATATCTTCTGGAAAATTACCTGACATAATTTCTTTAGCTTATCCAGACAAATTAGAAAGTTTAGGAATGGATGGAGGAATGGTATCTTTAAATAAATTAATTGATGAACATGCTCCAAATATTAAAAAGTTTTTTGAAAAATATCCAAGATATAAGATGGATGCTGTAGCAGCAGATGGAAATATCTATTTTATACCTGATTATTATGATTGGTATGCAATGAAAGCTGCTCAAGGTGTATTTATTAGAAAAGATTGGTTAAAAAAATTAAATTTAGAAACACCAGAAACTATGGAAGATTTTTATAATGTTATGAAGGCTTTTAAAACTCAAGATCCAAATGGAAATGGAAAAGCAGATGAAGTTCCATATTTTGATAGAACAGTTGAATTTGCTGATAAAGAGTTACTAGGATTATTTGGTGCTGAAATGGGCTTCTTTGTAAATAAAGACAATAAAGTTGAATTTGGACCTGTTACAGATAGATATAAAGAAGCAATGCCAGAAGTTATGAAGTGGTATAAAGAGGGACTAATAGATCCTGAAATATTCACAAGAGGATTCCAAGGAAGAGATTATATGTTAAGAAATAATCTAGGTGGAATGACTTTTGACTGGTTTGCAAGTACAGCAGCATACAATGAAGATAAAGATATGAAAGAAAAAATAAAAGATTTTGAATTTGTAGCAATAGCTCCACCAGAGTATAAGGGTGGAAGATATGCACCAGATGCTAGAGCAACATATTTAGGTGGATGGGGAATAACAGTAGGAGCAAAAGATCCAGTAGCTACAATTAAATACTTAGATTATTGGTTCTCTGAAAAGGGACATGAAATATCTAACTGGGGTGTTGAAGGGGATACTTTTGTAAAAGATGAAAATGGAAAAAATAAATTTACAGATAAAGTCATGAAAGCAGATGGAATGAATCCTTTACAAGTTTTAAGAGGAGAAGGAGTACAATTTAGAATTGGAGCTCTTCAAGATTACGATTATGAAAAAGCATGGGGAAATCCACAAGCAAGTAAGTGGGCAGAGATGTATATGGAAAAAGGATATGTAGTAGATCCTATGCCTACATTAAAGTATACACCTGAAGAGAATAAAAAAGTTCAAAAAATAAACTCACAGTTAATAATGGCTGTAAAAGAGATGAATCAAAAGTGGATTTTAGGTGCATCAGATTTTAATGAAACTTATGATGGATTTGTAAAAAGATTAAATGATATTGGATTACAAGAAGCTATAAAAATAAATCAAGAAGCATATGATAGATTTACAAAAGGGGAGAAATAATGAAATTATATAAACACATCTTATTGGGTATTACACTATTTACGACAATTTATGGACAAAATGAAAATAAAGCACAAATTGTAAAAAAACCTTTAGAGTTATCAATACTTGCAATGCAAAATGGAAAAGTTTTTAATGAAGAATGGTCTATTTTCCAAGAGGCATTTAAAGATACAAATGTAAAATTAAAAAGTTATAGTTCAAAAAATATAAGTGATGAAATACAAGCTTTTAATTTAGCTATATCTTCTGGAAAATTACCAGATATAATAACTCTTGCATATCCTCAAAAATTAGAGAGTTTAGGAATGGATGGAGGATTAATTCCATTAAATGATTTAATAAATGAACATGCTCCAAATATAAAAAAATTCTTTGAAAAATATCCAAAATATAAAAAAGCAGCAAAGGCTGCAGATGGAAATATTTATTTTATGCCATCATATTATGATTGGTATGAGATGAAAGTTTCTCAAGCTTTATTTATTAGAAAAGATTGGCTAGATAAGCTTAATTTAAAAACACCAGAAACTATGGAAGATTTTTATAATGTTATGAAGGCCTTTAAAACTCAAGATCCAAATGGAAATGGAAAAGCAGACGAAGTTCCATATTTTGAAAGGGTAATAGAGTTTGCTGATAAAGAGTTATTGGGATTGTTTGGTGCAGAGTTTGGATTTTATCTAGATGGAGATATGATAAAGTATGGACCAACTTCAGAGAGATTTAAAGAGGCAATGCCAGAAGTTATAAAATGGTATAAAGAGGGACTTATAGATCAAGAGATATTTACAAGAGGATTTCAAGGTAGAGATTATATGCTAAGAAATGATTTGGGAGGAATAACTTTTGATTGGATAACAAGTACATCAGCATATAATGTTGATACTGAACTAAAGAAACAAAATAAAAAGTTTGAATTTGTAGCAGTGACACCACCTGAATATAAAGGTGGAAGATTTGTACCAGATGCTAGATATTTCTCTACAGGTGGTTGGGGAATATCTGCAACAACAAAAAATTCTGTTGAAATTATAAAATACTTTGATTATTGGTTCTCAGAAAAAGGTAATGAACTATTTAACTGGGGAGTAGAGGGAAATACTTTTGTAAGAGATGAAAATGGTAAAAAAATGTTTACAGATAAAGTTATGAAAAATAAAGATAAAAGTCCAATGCAAGTTTTATTAGATGAAGGGATTCAATTTAATAGAGTTGGAGCTCAACAAGATTATGAGTATGAAAAGGCTTTAGGTAATCCTCAGTCTATAGAGTGGGCAGAGAAATATATGAAGGAGGGATATGTAGTAGATCCTATGCCTACATTAAAATATTTACCAAAAGAGAGTAGAAAAATACAAAAAATAAATTCTCAGTTGGGAATGGTAGTAGGAGAGATGAGTCAAAAGTGGATTTTAGGAGCTGAAGACTTTGAAAAAACATATCCACAATTTATTAAAAGATTAAATGATATGGGACTACAAGAAGCTTTAGAAATAAATCAAAAAGCTTATGATAGATTTAATAAAGATTAATTTCTTGAGAAAGGGGACTTTATTTTAAGTTCCCTTTTTCAATATAAATTTGACTATTCTTGATTCATGGGCTAATATAGTAAAACTAAAATTTTTTAACATGGGGGGAATATGAAAAAACTTGTATTAATTTTAACTTCAGTATTTTTATTTATTTTAGGAGGGTGTAATAAAGAGAATAAAAATACAGAAAAAACGTTAACAATATCAACAGGTGCTAAGCCTAAAAGTTTAGATCCATCAATGAATAATGAAATACCTTCTCTTCAAATAGCAAAACAGATATTTAACACACTTTTTACACTTGATAATAATGGAATGATTCAGCCAGAATTAGCAGAGTCATATACATATATAAGTCCAAAAGAATTAGAAATAACAATAAAAAAAGGGATAAAATTTCATAATGGAGAGGAATTAACAGTAGATGATGTAGTTTTTAGTATTAATAGAATGTTAGAAAAACCAGCAACAAAGATTATGTTAGAAGCAATAGAAAGTTGTACTGCTATAGGTAGTAATAAAATAAAGATAACTTTAAAAGAAAGCTCATCTCCGTTACTATATACACTATCTTATCCTCTTACATCAATTTTAAATAAAAAAGATACTATTTCCAAGAAAGATAATATATCTATTAATCCAATGGGAACAGGTCCATTTAAACTTATAGATTGGGGAGATGGAGAGAAAATACAGTTAGAAGCACATGAAGAATATTTTCAAGGAAAAGCAAATGTAGATAAACTAATTTTTAGAGGAATTACAGAAAATACAAGCAGACTTGCTGCTCTTGAAACGGGAGAGTTAGATATAGCAACAATAGCTCCAATAGATGTTGATTTAGTAAATAATAATAAGGAACTATATGCAGTTTCTTATTCTACAACATCAACAGAATTTTTAGGAGTAAATAATGAGAAATATCCTTTTAATAATATTGACTTTAGAAAAGCAATTCATCATGCAATAAATAAGCAAAGTATTGTAGATGCTGTTTATATGGGAATGGCTAGTCCAGCAAAATCAATAGTAAATCCAACAGTTTTTGGAAGTAATCAAAGTGTAAAAGGATATGAGTATAGTTTAGAAAAGGCTAAGAGTTATTTGGAAAAATCAGGGATAAAAGATATAAAAATTGGATTAATATCAAATGATAATCCTGTAAGACTTCAAGCAGCTCAAATAATTCAAGCAAACTTAAAGGATATAGGAATAGATGTTGTAATTGAAACATTAGAGTGGGGAACTTATTTGCAATATACATCTCAAGGAAAACATGATATGTTTATTGGTGGATGGGTTTCTGGAACTTCTGATTCAGATATAGTTTTATATCCATTACTTCATAGTACATACCATGGAGGGGCAGGAAATAAATCATTTTATACAAATAAAGAGTATGACTCATATGTTGAACTTGGAAGAACTGAAACTGATTTAAATAAAAGAAAAGAAGCTTATTATAAAGCTCAAGAGATTTTAGATGTAGAAACACCAATTATACCACTATATTATAAAAATGATAACTTAGGCTTAAGTAAAAAAATAAAGAATTTTAAAAGCGAAGCAAATACAATTCATAGTTATAAAAATATAGAGAAGGGGGAATAAAATGGATATTAATATGAATTATACAATTGAATTATGTAAGGAACTATTAGAGATTCCAAGTCCGGCAGGATATACAGATGAGGTAATGGCTCGTGTAGAAAAGGAATTAAAAGAATTTGGAGTTGAATATAATTACACAAGAAAAGGTAGTATTGTAGCTTTTCTTAAGGGAGAAAATTCAGATTATACAAAGATGGTATCAGCTCATGTTGATACATTAGGAGCAATAGTAAAAAAAGTAAAATCTAATGGAAGACTTGAATTAATGGGAATTGGTGGATTTGCTTGGGGATCAGTAGAGGGAGAAAATGTTATTATTCATACATTAAATGGAGAAAAAATAGAGGGAACGTTACTACCAGTAAAATCATCTGTTCATATATATGGAGATATTCCAAGAGAGATGGCAAGAACAGCTGAAAATATGGAAGTTAGAATAGATGAGGATGTATCAACAGAGATTGAAACAAAAAAATTAGGAATATGCCAAGGGGATTTTGTAAGTTTTTATACAAAGACAAAGGTGTTGGAAAGTGGATATATAAAATCTAGATATTTAGATGATAAAGTATGTGTTGCTCAACTGTTGGCTTATGTTAAATATTTAAAAGAAAATAATGAAAAGCCTAAAAATGATTTATACTTATATTTTTCAAACTTTGAAGAGGTAGGTCATGGAGTATCTGTTGTTCCAGAAAAAGTTGATGAGTTTATAGCTCTAGATATAGGATTAGTTGGAGAAGATGCTCATGGAGATGAGAAAAAAGTTAGTATAGCAGCAAGAGATAATAAAACAGTTTATGATTTAAAAGTAAGAAAGGATTTACAAGAAACAGCATTTAAAAATGGAATAAATTATACAGTGGGAGTTTATAATAGATATGGATCAGATGCGACAGCTTTAATACTACAAGGACAAGATTTAAAGTATGCTTGTATTGGTCCAAATGTTGATGCTACTCATCATTATGAAAGAACACATATGGATGGAATTTTAGAAACTATAAAATTATTAGTTGCATATTTATAAATAAAAGGAAAGTTGGATTTGAAATCCAACTTTTTTTTATAAAAATTCAAAGAAAATATAGAAAAAATTGTATATAATATATATATCTTAAAGTTGGAGGGATTTTCTTGATTAGATATGTAAATACAAAGGAAGAATTAAAAAGAGCAATAAAAGAAAAATCAGAGAGGATTATTATTGTAAATGATATTTTAGCAAATCAAGTTAAAATAGCAAAAAATTCATCAAAAAAAATATTAATATTTTTAATTTGTTCAATAGTTAGTGTTATTGTTACAGGGTTTTTAAGTTTAACTAAAATAGGATGGGAAATAAAAACACTTAGTATTTTAACATTTGTTGGTGTATTTTTAGCAAGTCCAGCAATTGTTTTATCAGTGATATTCTTTGGAATATTTAATTTCTATAGTATATATACAGGATATGATTTAGAAATTGATAGTGAAAGAGAAAACAAGTTTTCTGAAGTTGAAATAAAAGCTAAAGGAAAGTTTATTTTAAAATTAAAAGAGTAATGTAACAGGAGGTTTATGTGAAAAAATTAAGTATTATTTTAGGGAGTATCTTAATAAGTGGAAGTTTATTAGGAAGTGACGAGTTTGTACCTAATGGTAGTTTAAATTTTACACAGACATTTTACGGGAATTCAGGAAAATACAAAACAGAGAATGCTCATCCATCAGTGGGATTAAGTTATTCATTAACAGAGAATTTGAGTTTTGGATTGAATTGGGATAGAACATTTAATACGTATAACTATGATGGAGAGATGGATGAACAAAATAATGATTATAGCTCTCCTTATGGTACTGTAAATTATAATCATGGAAGGGTTGGAAATACTAAGATAAAATGGAGTTCATCATTTCAATTAAAAAATGAAAATGCTTTTCAGGGACCAAATCAGATGTTTGCAAAAATGGAAAGTACATTTGATTTTGTAGATTATTTACCTAAAAATAGTTACATATCACCTACACAGTTTGCCCTATCACCAACTTATATACATGGATGGAACTCTTCTGGAGCATCAGGGCATGTAAATACAGGTGCTTTGGGGTTACTTACAAATTGGAATCTTCCAATGGATTTTACTTTAACAGTAAATGCATATGTTTTAAAAGATTGGTATAATGGTGATTTTATAATTGAAAATGAAGCTGGACGAGAGTACAAAGATATGACATATTTTGGATTTTATGCATGGTTAAATTATTCAAAGGAGTTATATAAATTTAATTCTAAAACAAATCTAATGTTTAATTTTACAGGTGGATATGACCCATATATTGTTTCAGATAGGAGTGCTAGTGGATGGTTTCCATTTATATTTGGAG
>NZ_CAMQYW010000043.1 GCF_947039425.1 uncultured Cetobacterium sp.
GAGGATAGGAAGTTGCCAATCTTTTTTTTATTTTTTGTAAAAATCATGTTATAATCAAAGTAATTAAAATAATTTAAAAGAGGTGTTGGATGAAAAATATACTGGTAACAGGTGGAGCAGGATATATAGGGAGTCATGCAGTAGTAGAGCTTTTAGATTCAGGTTATAATGTAATTGTATTGGATAATTTAGAAAATGGATATATTGAATTAGTAGATAAAAGAGCTAAGTTCTATAAAGGTGATATTAGAAAAATTGAATCTTTTGAAAATATATTTATAGAAAATAAAATAGATGCAGTAATGAATTTTGCAGGATATATAAAAGTTGGAGAAAGTGTTATAGAGCCAAATAAATATTATTTAAATAATACTTATGGAGTAATGAATGTAGTAGAAGTAATGAAAAAATATAATGTGAAAAATATAATTTTTTCATCAACAGCAGCAGTTTATGGAGAGGTAAAATGTGAAGGGTTGGTTTATGAAGATTATCCAACAAATCCAATTAATGCATATGGAATGAGTAAATTAATGGCTGAAAAAATAATAACAGATGCAGCTAAAGCATATGGAATAAATTATTCGATTTTTAGATATTTTAATGTGGGAGGAGCACATGAAAAATATGAAATTGGACAAAAGGGAGATGGTGTAACTGCTTTGATTCCAATTATCCTTCAAGTAGCAAAGGGAGAAAGGGAAAAAATAAGTATTTATGGTGATGATTATCCAACAAAAGACGGAACAGGAATTAGAGATTATATACATGTTGTAGATTTGGTAAAAGCTCATGTTGCAGCATTACCAACATTATTTGAAAATATAAGTGGAATTTATAATCTGGGAAATGGAACTGGATTTTCTGTTTTAGAGATGATTGATTCTGCAAAAAAAGTGACTAATAAGAACATAGAAATTGAAGTTATAGAGAGAAGAATGGGAGATCCAGCATCAGTTGTTGCCTCTAGTGAACACGCTAGAAAAATACTTGGATGGAAACCAGTTTATACAAATGTAGATGATATAATAAAAACAGCATGGAACTGGTATAAGAAGTTATAAAGGGAGAAATTGATGGGATTTTTTAATAAATTATTTAATAAAAATAAAAAAATAGAAGAAATAAAAACTGAGAAAACATGTGAGAAAGTTGAAAATTGTGGATGTAAAACATGTGAAAATGAAACGAGTGAAAATTATGTAAAAAAAATGTGTATATCAATAGAAACTATTCCATGTGAGCAAAATCCATATTTTAAAGCAGAAAAAGAAAGTACTAAATTTTTTGTTGAATATGAAATAAGAATGACAACAATTGAAAGGTTTTTTAAAATCAATGATATCTTTTTAAAAGAGTATCAAAGAGTTGCTAAGGAATCGCTACATTCAACAAGAACAGATAAAGATGAATTTTCTAAATATAGTAAATGTTATTTTATTAATAATAATGCTTTTAAAGATATCCATTATATGAGTACTTTATTAAATGTTTTTATGATTTTTGAAACATTATTAAAAAATATTGTAAAAGATATAGCTTATGATCAAAATTCAACATTAGAAGATATTCATAATAAAAATACTTCGTATTTAAATGGATATATTTATTTTTTAGAGGATACTTTTAAAAAAAATTTAGAGATAGAAGATAAGGAAAAAGATTTTATAGGAATAGTAAAGAAAATTAGAAATGATTATTTACATGGATATATGACTGAAATTCCAGAATCTATGGAAAGAGAAATAGTTAAGATATTTAATTTACGTCTGGGAAAAAGAATAGAAGTAAATGAAAATTTTATAGATAATACTTGTGAAATTTTTGGAGAGATAGCTAAAAAATGTGAAATAGCTTATTGGAAGTATAAAAATAGACATTTAAGGGGTTAAAATGCTAGTTATTGTTAGAGGGGCAGGAGATTTAGCAACAGGAGTAATTGTTAGACTTTATAATAGTGGATTTAAAATTTTAGCTTTAGAAACAGAAAAACCAAGTGCTATTAGAAGAACGATATCTTTTTCTGAGAGTATATATAAAGGGATTCAAGTAGTGGAGGATATTGTTGGTAAAAAAGTGGATACAATAGATGAAATATATAATTGTTGGAATAATTTTGAAATTCCCATAGTTATAGATCCAGAAGGAAAATGGATAAAAAATCTAAAGCCAGAAGTAGTTGTTGATGCTATTTTAGCTAAAAAAAATTTAGGTACTAATAAGAATATGGGACTATTAACGATTGGATTAGGTCCGGGATTTGAAGCGGGTATTGATGTTGATGTGGTTATAGAAACAATGAGAGGACACAGATTAGGCCAAATTATAAATAGAGGAAAAGCTAAATTAAATACAGGTGTTCCTGGTGAAATAAATGGAGTGTCAAAAGAAAGAGTAATTTATGCAAAAGAAACAGGAATATTTAAAAGTTGTAAAAGCATAGGTGATTTAATAAGAAAAAATGAAATTATTGCTCATATTAATGAAGTTGAGGTTAAAAGTGAAATAGCTGGAGTTTTAAGAGGAATTATTCCAGAAAATTATTTTGTTAAAAATGGCTTGAAAATTGCAGATATTGATCCTAGAATTGAAGAAACTGAAAACTGTAATATAATTTCTGATAAAGGAAGAGCTTTAGGTGGATCAGTTTTAGAAGTTATTTTGAAATATATAATAGAGGGAGAAAGAAAAAATGGAAATAAATATTTTAGAAAAAATATTTAAAGAAGTTGAAAATGGAGTTTCTGGAGCTTTAGTAACAATTACAGAATCACAAGGATCTACTCCAAGAAAAAGTGGAACTATTATGGGAGTATGGAAGGATGACTTTCTTGGAACTATTGGTGGCGGAATGATTGAGCATAGAGTCATTGAATTGTCTAGAGAATTAATAAAAGAGGGAAGAAGTAAAGAATTTTACTTTGATTTAACGAAAGAAGCGGAATTAGGAATGAGTTGTGGAGGTTCTGTAAAGGGCTATATTAAAATATTCAAACCTAAAAATAGGATTGTTATTATAGGAGCAGGACATATAGGAGAAAAAATATATGGGATTTTAAAAAATTCTGAATTTCAAATTGAGATTATAGATGATAGATTAGAGTATATTAATAGCTTTTCTAATGTAAGAATAGGTAATATTTATGAAGAGATAAAAAAAATACCTGAAAATCCAAATACTTATTATGTAATAGTTACAAAAGGACATAGTACTGATTTAGAAGCTTTGAAAAGCATACTAGAAAATAAAAAATATAACTACATAGGAATGGTAGGAAGTAAAAGAAAAGTTATAGGAATTAAGGAAGAGTTATTAAAATTAAATGATGAAAATTGGAATGGAAAAATATATTCTCCTATAGGATTAAAGATATCTGATGGAACTCCTTTTGAAATAGCATTAGAGATTGTAGCTGAAATATTAACAGTGAAAAATGAAGGGAAATTAGAGCATAGGAGGATATAATAGAATGTTAACACATTTTGATAAAGATGGAAAAGCAATAATGGTTGATGTTACAGAAAAGAAAGAAACCTTAAGGGAAGCTGTAGCTTCTGGAAAAATATATATGAATGAAGAAACCTTTAAAAGAGTAAAAGAGGGAACTGTTGAAAAAGGGGATGTTTTAGGAGTAGCAAGAGTAGCAGGTATAATGGGTGCTAAGAAAACAAGTGAATTGATTCCCATGTGTCATCCTTTATTATTAACAGGAATAAAATTAGAAATGATTTTATATTCAGAAGAATTATATATAGAAGTTAGAAGTATAGTTAAAGTCAATGGTCAAACTGGGGTAGAGATGGAAGGACTTACAGCAGTTTCAGTAGCTTTATTAACTATTTATGATATGTGTAAGGCAATGGATAAAAAAATGTATATAACAGATATAAAATTATGTAGAAAAACAGGTGGAAAATCTGGAGAATTTATAAATGAATAATTTTTTATATGTTGTTTCGTATCTTAGTTTCTTACTTTTGTTAGGAGTACTTTTTAGAAGTAAAATTAAGATATTTCAAAATCTTTTTATACCATCATCTGTAATAGGTGGGTTTGTAGGCTTATTGTTAAATCCAAATATTTTTCCAATTTGGAAAAATATAATAAATATAGAATGGTATAGTTATTTAAAGGTTATTCCAGGAATTTTGATTATACCAATAATAGTATCTATTCCTTTAGGATTAAATATAACTAAGGGTATAAAAAAAGATAGTATAAATATGGGATTAATACTTTTTATAGTTACTTTTTTTCAATTGTGTATAGGTTACTTTGTAAATTATATTTATGTAACTTTTTTTAATGGAAATATCTATAAAACCTTTGGAGCGGAATTAAACGCAGGATTTGCAGGTGGACATGGAACAGCAGGAATGATTGGGAGAAGTATAAAAGAATTGAATGTAGATTATTGGATGCTAGCTCAAGGTATTGCTACAACTATAGCAACTGTGGGATTAATTTTAGGTATTATATTTGGAATATATTTAATAAATATAGGATGTAGAAATGGAGTTACAGAAAAATTAAAAGATCCATCAGCTATATCAGAAGAATTAAAAAAAGGTTATGAAAAAAATATAAATAAACAGGATACTTTTGGTAGAGAAACAATGTTAACAACATCAATAGACACACTTGCATATCATTGTTCTATAGTTTTTACGGTATGTGGGATATCTATAGGATTAATAAGTTTTTTTAAAATCAATAAAATTCCAATTTTATCTAAATTAAGTGTTTGGTCTTTAGGGATGATTTTAATGTTTTTTATTTGGAATATAATGAAAAAATTAGACTTAGAATGGAGTATTGATAGTAAAGTAAAGAGCAAACTAACAGGAATGTTTACAGAATATGCAATTGTAGCAGCAATAGCTACAATACCAATAGTTACAATATTTAAATATATAGTTCCAATATTATTAATTTTAATTTTGGGGTTTTTTGGTACTTGGAAGATAATTTTTATATTGTCTAAAAGATATTTTAAAAATAACTATTATTATGAAAGAGGACTAGCATTATTAGGAACTTCAACAGGAGTTTTTCTAACAGGGTTATTGCTTTTGAGAATATGTGACCCAAAACTAGAAACACCTGTTTTAAGAGATTATACATTGGGATTTTCATTAACAGCACTACTTGGACCTATTTTAATAGGACTATGTATAACTTTAAGTTTCCAATATAACACTGGAATTTGTATAATTTTAATGGGAATTTTATTTTTAATAGGAATTATAATTATAGAATATTTTAATAGGAAAATGAGTAGAGAATAAGAGCCTACTCATTTTTTTATTAATTCCCTATAAATTATGATATAATTAAAGTCAAATAATAAAAAAGGAGAAGTGGAATGGCATTATTAAATGTTAATAATTTATATAAGGGGTTTTCAGGAGAAACTCTGTTTAGAGATATAACGTTCTCTATTGATGAGAAGGATAGAATTGGAGTAATTGGAGTAAATGGAGCAGGAAAATCAACATTAATTAAGATGTTATTGGAATTAGAAGGAAATGATGTTGATCCAAGAACAAATTTAAGAGGAAGTATTTCAAAAAAAGGAAACTTGAAAATCGGATATTTATCTCAAAATATAAATCTCAATAAAGAAAATAAAGTTTTTGATGAAATGATGGGTGTATTTTCAAATCTGAAAAAAGATTATGAAAGAATACAAGAGTTAAATCTTTTAATATCTACAGATTTAGATAATTTTGATAATCATATGGAGGAACTTGCAAAACTAAGTACTTCTTATGAACAAGCAGAAGGATATGCGATAGAATATAAGGTAAAACAGATTTTAATTGGATTGAGCTTACCAGAAGATATTTGGAAAAATAAAATAGATGATTTGTCAGGTGGACAACAATCAAGGGTAGCTTTAGGAAAAATTTTATTAGAAGAACCTGAATTATTAATATTAGACGAGCCAACAAATCATTTAGATTTATTAGCAATAGAGTGGTTAGAAAAGTTTTTAAAAGATTATACAAAAGCATTTATGGTAATATCACACGACAGATACTTTTTAGATAATATAATAAATAGAGTTTTTGAGATAGAAGGAAAAACATTAAAAGCTTATAAAGGTAATTTTACAGATTATGTTATTCAAAAAGAAGCATATTTATCAGGAGCAGTAAAATCATTTGAAAAAGAACAAGATAAAATAAAAAAAATGGAAGAATTTGTAAGACGTTATAAAGCTGGTCAAAAATGTAAACAAGCTAGAGGAAGACAAAAGATGCTTGATAGAATGGATAAAATGGATGATCCAATTATCAGCTTAAGAAAAATAAAATTAAAATTTGAAACAGATAGAGTTAGTGTAGATCAAGTTTTAAAGTTAAAAAACTTAAAGATGGGATTTGATAATAAGAAATTATTTGAGAATGTAGATTTAACAGTGTATAAAGGTGATAGGATTGGAATAATTGGAAAAAATGGTGTTGGAAAATCTACTATATTAAGAATAGTGAATGGCTTAGAAAAACAACTTTCTGGAGATGTAATAGTAGGAGATAGAGTTGAAATTGGTTATTATGATCAAAATCATCAAGGATTACATATGGAATACACAATTTTAGAAGAGTTATTACATAATTTTGTTTTAAGTGATGAAGAAGCAAGAACAATAGCAGGTGGATTTTTATTTTCAAATGATGATGTAGATAAAAAAATAAAATCTTTATCTGGTGGAGAAAAAGCAAGAGTGGCTTTTATGAAGTTAATATTAGAAAAACCAAACTTTTTAATATTAGATGAGCCAACAAATCACTTGGACATATATTCAAGAGAGATTTTAGAAGAAGCACTAGAAGATTATGATGGTACAATATTAGTAGTATCTCATGATAGATATTTTTTAGAAAGTGTTGTAAATAATATATACGAAGTTGATGAGAGTGGTGCTAAATTATTTAAAGGGGATTATGAAGAATATCTTTCTCAAAAAAATAATATTAAATTAAAAAATGAAGAAGCTGGATTAAATTACGAAGAACAAAAAAAATTAAGAAATAGATTATCTTCATTGGAAAAAAAATATGAAAATTTGGAAAAAGAAATAGAGAAACTTGAACTTGAAAAAGAAGAATTAGAAAAAGAACATGAAAAATATGGAAAAATAAATGATATTGATGCACTTATTGAAATTCAAAATAAAATAGAGAATAAGGATATTGAGATTTTTGAAGCAATGGAAAATTGGGAGAATACTGGAGAAGAATTGGAACATTTAAAAAAAGATTTATAAAAATAAAAAATTGTGGTAAAATTATCTTTGACTTTTTGCAATAAAGCTATTATAATACTAAAGTTAAATATTATTTAAAATAATAAATAAAAAAATCAGAGGAAGGAGGGTAAAATGCCTACTTTAAGTCAATTAGTAAAAAAAGGAAGACAAACTCTTGAAGAGAGTAAAAAATCACCAGCATTACAAGGAAACCCACAAAGAAGAGGAGTGTGTGTAAGAGTTTATACTACTACACCTAAGAAACCAAACTCAGCTTTAAGAAAGGTTGCTAGAGTAAAATTAACTAACGGAATCGAAGTTACTTCATACATCCCAGGAGAGGGACATAACTTACAAGAACATTCAATCGTTCTAATAAGAGGAGGAAGAACAAAAGATTTACCAGGAGTTAGATATAAAGTTATCAGAGGAGCTCTAGATACAGCAGGAGTTGCTAAGAGAAAACAATCAAGATCAAAATATGGAGCTAAAAAAGCTTAATAATCAAATAAGGAGGTGGACAATAAAAAATGTCAAGAAGAAGAGCAGCAGTTAAAAGAGATGTATTACCTGATTCAAGATATTCAGATAAGGTTGTAACTAAGGTTATAAACTCATTCATGATAGATGGAAAAAAATCAATAGCTGAAGGAATATTCTACTCAGCAATGGATTTAATAAAAGAGAAAACTGGTCAAGAGGGGTATGATGTATTTAAGCAAGCCTTAGAGAACATTAAACCACAGATCGAAGTTAGATCAAGAAGAATCGGAGGAGCTACTTATCAAGTTCCAGTTGAAGTAAGAGTTGAAAGACAACAATGTTTAGCTATTAGATGGTTAACTCTATATACAAGACAAAGAAAAGAGTATGGAATGGTTGAGAAGATGTCAGCTGAATTAATAGCAGCTTCTAACAACGAAGGTGCTACAATCAAGAAAAAAGAAGATACTTACAAAATGGCAGAAGCTAACAGAGCATTCGCACATTACAAGTTCTAATAATCAGTTGTATTTTTTAAATTAGGAGGATAACAAAATGGCTAGAAGCGTTTCTTTAGAAATGACTAGAAACATTGGTATCATGGCTCACATCGATGCAGGAAAGACAACTACGACAGAAAGAATTTTATTCTATACTGGAGTAAATCATAACATTGGAGAGGTTCACGAAGGTGGAGCTACAATGGACTGGATGGAGCAAGAGCAAGAGAGAGGTATAACAATTACTTCTGCTGCTACTACATGTTTTTGGAAAAATAATAGAGTAAATATAATAGACACACCAGGACACGTGGACTTTACTGTAGAGGTTGAAAGATCTCTAAGAGTACTTGATGGATCAGTTGCTGTATTCTCAGCAGTTGATGGAGTTCAACCACAATCTGAAACAGTTTGGAGACAAGCTGACAAATATGGTGTACCAAGATTAGCATTCTTTAATAAAATGGACAGAGTCGGAGCTGACTTCGAAATGTGCGTTAATGATATTAGAGAAAAATTAGGATCGAACCCTGTACCTATTCAATTACCAATTGGTGCTGAAGAGAATTTTGAAGGTGTTATCGATTTATTAACAATGAAAGAAATTGTATGGCCATTAGATACTGATAATGGAGCAAACTTTGAATTAAGAGAAATCAGAGCAGAATTAGCAGAACATGCTGAAGAAGCAAGAAACTTCTTAATCGAGTCAATTGTTGAAACTTCAGATGAATTAATGGAAAAATTCTTTGGTGGAGAAGAGATTTCTGTAGAAGAAATTAATGTTGCACTAAGAAAAGCTACAATATCAAACACAATCGTCCCTGTAACTTGTGGAACTGCATTTAAAAATAAAGGTGTTCAGTCTTTACTTGACGCTGTTATAGCTTATATGCCTTCACCACTTGATAGAGGAGTAATTAAAGGAACTTCAGTTAAAGATGATACTGTAGAAGTTGTTAGAGAAATCTCTGACGATGCTCCATTCTCAGCTTTAGCATTTAAAGTAATGACAGATCCATTTGTTGGAAGACTTACTTTCTTCAGAGTTTATTCTGGAACATTAGCTAAAGGTTCTTACGTTCTAAACTCTACTAAAGGTAAGAGAGAAAGAATGGGAAGAATTCTTCAAATGCATGCTAACAAAAGAGAAGAAATAGAAGTAGTTTACTGTGGAGATATCGCAGCAGCAGTAGGATTGAAAGATACTACTACTGGAGATACTCTATGTGCAGAAAACGCTCCTATGGTTCTTGAAAAAATGGAATTCCCTGAGCCAGTAATATCGGTTGCAGTTGAACCAAAAACTAAAGTGGACCAAGAAAAAATGGGTCTAGCTTTATCTAAATTAGCAGAAGAGGATCCTACATTTAGAGTTAAAACTGACGAAGAAACAGGTCAAGTTATAATCTCTGGAATGGGTGAATTACACTTAGAGATCATCGTAGACAGAATGAGAAGAGAATTCAAAGTTGAATCAACTGTTGGTAAACCACAAGTTGCATACAGAGAAACTATTACTATGTCTCAAGATCAAGAAGTTAAGTATGCTAAGCAATCAGGAGGTAAAGGACAATTTGGACACGTTAAGTTAACTGTTGAGCCTAACCCTGGTAAAGAATTTGAATTTGTTAATAAAATATCAGGAGGAGTTATCCCTAGAGAATATATTCCTGCTGTTGAAAAAGGATGTAAAGAAGCACTTGAGGCTGGAGTTGTAGCTGGATACCCTGTGGTAGACGTTAAAGTTACACTTTATGATGGATCATACCATGAGGTTGACTCATCTGAGATGGCCTTTAAAATAGCTGGATCAATGGCATTTAAGCAGGCAGCTGCTAAAGCTAAGCCAGTAATTCTTGAGCCAGTATTTAAAATAGAAGTAACTACTCCAGAAGAGTACATGGGAGATATCATTGGTGATATCAACTCAAGAAGAGGAATGATTGGTGGAATGATCGACAGAAACGGAGCTAAGATAATTACTTCTAAAGTACCTTTATCTTCAATGTTCGGATATGCAACTGACCTAAGATCTAAATCTCAAGGAAGAGCAACTTATTCAATGGAATTTGAAGAGTATGCACAAGTTCCAGCATCAGTACAAAAAGCTATTCAAGAAGAAAGAGGAAGATAATTCCATTTTCAATTGAAATATTAATAATGTTGCAATCTATAATTTTATAGATTGCAGCAAAAAAAATAAATATAATAAGTAGGAGGATGTTCAAATGGCAAAAGCAAAATTTGAAAGAAGCAAACCACACGTTAATATCGGAAC
>NZ_CAMQYW010000044.1 GCF_947039425.1 uncultured Cetobacterium sp.
ATTAGATACTTTATTTATTTTTAAATGCCCATGGTCATAAAGCCAATTACGTATTGAGGTTATAACAAAATAAATATACGATAAAAGTTTCATTTTTCCCTCTCTTTACTATATTTTTACTGGAACTAATTTAGAGATTCCTATTTTTTTATTCATTGTAACCCCATATAATGAATCTGAAGCTTTCATTGTTTCTTTATTATGAGTAATTAAAATAAACTGAGATCTGTCTGTAAATTCCTTTAATTTTCCAATTAATTTTTTAGTATTCTTTTCATCTAAAGCTGCTTCAATTTCATCTAAGAAAGTAAAAGGACTAGGTTTATACATGAATATTGCCATAATAAAAGCAATAGCTACCATAGATTTTTCACCACCAGATAGTAGAGAAAGTGATTGTCTTTTTTTATTTTTATATTTTACAAATATTTCAACACCACAATTTGTAAAATCATCACCATTATATAACATTAGTTTTCCTTCTGAATTATCTAATGTTTCTGTACACATTTCATTAAAGTTTTTATTTATCTCTTCATAAGCTTCGTAAAATTTTTCCTCTATTGTTTTATTAATATCCTTAATTAATAAAGATAAACTTTTTTCTCCTTTTACTAAATCTTCTCTTTGAATATCTATAAATTTATACTTATTATCTAATTCTTTAAACTCCTCTATTGAAAGAAGATTTACTGAATCAAAATTTTTCAATTTATTTTCAAATTCCTTCACTTTAATTCTACTCTCTTTTAAATGCTTTTCTTCTATATTTAAAAGTTCCACTTCTAAAAGTTCATTTAATTGTACTTCTATCTCTTCTATCTCTTTTTCATACTTTTCTTTTCTTTCAATCTCTCTATTAAAAATTTCTTTTTCTTTAAATAATTTTCCTTCTAAATTTCTAGAATTTTTAATTAAATTTTTAGAATCTTCCTCTAAAATATGATCCTCTTTTTTCATATTTTTTAATTCTTCATTTTCATTTTCAAATTTCTCATTTTTATTTTGAATCTCTATCTTTATAGTATCTTCTTTTTCTTGTAATTTTTCAAGCTCTTTTTTTATTTCTTCATTTTTATTTTTTATTTCTTTTATTTTTTCAGTTAGCTCTTTATAATTTTCTTCCTCTTTAATTTTCTCTTTTTCAATTTGAATACTTCTATCTTTACTATTTAAATATAAAATTCTAATATCTGAAAAATCATTTTTCAATTTATTAATATCACCATTTAAATCAAGAACTAATTTATTGTCTCTATCTAATTCATCCTTTAAATCAGATACTATCTTCTCTGTTATTCCCTTAGAAGATTTTGAATTTTCAACTCTTTTAGAATATTCTACACTATAACTTTCTTCCTCTTTTATTTCAATCTCTATTATTCTTTTTTCTTTTTGAATCTTTTCACTTTTTCCTTTTAATTCTTCATATTTTTCCTCTGCTAACTTCACATGCTTTCTTAAAACATCTTCTAAGTTATCAATATTCCCTATTTCATCTTCATATTTTTCAAGTTGTTTATTTAATTTTTCTAGATTCTCATTCCAAAAAATCAAATTTTTCTTTAACTCTTTACTCTGTTCCTCTAATAATTTTATCTCTTTTTTTCTTTCAAAAATTTGACTTACAATTGAGTTTCCACTATCTCCACCAGTAATTCTCCCTCTTGAACTTAATAACTCTCCAGATAAAGTTACTATATTTCCAGAAAATCTATTTTTCTTTATAATATCTAATGCTATATCAACATCTTCTACAATTAAGATATTTCCAAGTAACATATCTAAAACTTTACCATATTTTTCCTCTGAAGAAACTAAAGTTGAAGCTCTTCCAATAACGCCCTCAATTTTTGGTATATCTTTTAAATTTCCAACTTTTATTGTATCTAAAGCTAAAAACGAAGCTCTTCCAACTTTTTTATCTTTTAATATTTTAACACAATACTTAGCAACATCACTTGTTGTTACAACTATATCTTGTAAGTTTCCTGGAATTGCTGCTTCTATTGCTTTTTGATATTCATCTGGAACATTCATTAAAGATATTACAGCTCCATATACTCCATTAATTTTAGAGTTAAGTACTTCTTTTACTCCTTTATAGAACCCCTCATTACTATCTTGGACTCTATACAAACCTTGAAGTTTTGCACTACCTCTTCTCTCCTCAAACTCAGCATTTCTAATCAATTCTGAAGATTTGTTCATATCCTTACTTAAACTACTTATCTCTTCTTCTAATTTTTTCTGTCTATCCTCTGTATCTTTTAACTCTTTAATTTTACTTTCTTTATGAGTCTGAGCAATATTTAATTCTCCAAGAATATCATTATTTTTCTTTTCATGATTAACTAGTTCATCTTTTAGTGAATTTATTTTAAATTCACTTCCCTTCATTCTTCTAGTTGAACTTTCAATTTCATTAAGAAGTTTTAATTTTTCTACTTCTAAATCCATTATCTTTTTCTTTTTTAAATCAACAGATATCTCTTTTTCCCTCTTTAAAGTTTCTTCAATTTCTATCTTCTTCTCAAACTCTTTATTTTGAATTTCTATATTATTTATTTTATCTAGAATCTCATTTTTTTCACATTCTAACTTTTCAAGCACTTCATTTTTAATATCTATATTTTTTTCTATATTTTTTTCTAATTCTAGCTTTTCAACTATTTCCTTTTTTATAAAAGTAATTCTTTCCTTTACTCTTATTTCTTCTTTTTCTAATCTTTCTATTTCACCTTTTAAACTACTGTTATTTTCAGAATAATTTTCTATTTGTTTATAAAGTTCTTTCCTTCTCAACTCATTTTTAATTAAAATTTCTTCATTTTTAAAAAGTTCTTCATTATATTGAGATATTAATATTTCTAATTTATCTTTTTCAATATTTCCATTTTCAAGAATATTTTTTTTGTATTGAACATCAAAAGTTAAAACACCTTTTTCAAGAATATTTTTTTCTGTTTTTATATTTAAAAAATTAATAGCTTTCTTAGATTGTCTTTCAACTCTATCTCTATTTTCACCTATCTCATTTAAAACTAACTCTATTTTCTCAAGTTCATTTTGAACTTTTTCTAATCTTTTTTCAGATTCTATTTTCTTATATTGACACTTTTTAACTCCAGCAGCCTCTTCAATTATTCCTTTGAGTTCTTTATTTGAAGATGATATAATTCTTTCAACTTTTCCTTGCCCTATAACAGAGTAAGCACTTTTACCAACACCTGTATCTAAAAAAAGCTCTCCTATATCTTTAAGTCTAACTTTTTTATCATTTATTAAATAATCATTTTCTCCTGTGTTAGACATTTTTCTTGTTATCTTTATATTCTCACATTCAATTGGAAAAAATTCATCTTTATTATCAATAAACAATGAAACTTCAGCATAATTTGCTGCTTTTTTTCCCTCTCCTCCAGAAAAAACAATATCCTTACTTTCTTTTGCTCTTATATTTTTATAAGATTGCTCTCCTAAAACCCATAGAATAGCATCTAATATATTTGATTTTCCACTTCCATTTGGTCCAACTATTGATGTTATTCCACCATTAAAATCCAATTTAATTCTTTCTCCAAATGATTTAAACCCATAAATTTCTATACCTTTTAAATACATTCTCTCTCCCACATAATTTTTTTCTTAAAAAAAGCTAACCCTTAGGTTAGCCAATATTTAATATTTCATTAATCCCTTTTTTTAAAGCATTTAATGCTTTTGCTCTATGACTAATTTTATTTTTTATCTCTGGCATCTCTGCAAATGTTTTATCATATTCTTCTACGTAAAAGTGTGGATCATATCCAAATCCATCTTTTCCTCTTGATATATCTATAATTTCTCCTTGAACTTCACCTCTAAAAGAGTAACTCTCTCCATTTGGTTTCCCTAAAGTCATTACAGTTACAAACTTAGCTTTCCTATTTTTTACATTTTTTAGATTTTCCACTAATTTTTTATTATTTTCTGCATCTGTAGCATTTTCACCTGAATATCTTGCTGAATAAACTCCTGGTTCATTATTTAAAGCTTCTACACATAATCCAGAATCATCAGCTATTGTTATCATATTTGTAAATTTTGCTATTTCAAGTGCTTTCTTTTTTGAGTTTTCTTCAAAAGTATTTCCATCTTCTATAACCTCTGGAATTTCAATCCCATCGTTTATAGATAGTATTTCTATATTTGATCCATCAAGTATTTTCGATATTTCATCTATTTTCTTTTTATTTCCTGTGGCTAAAAAAACTTTCATTATTTTGAGAACTCCTCTTCTATCTCTTTCTTTTGAACCTCTATTAATTCAAAGATACCTTTTTCTGCTAATGCTAATAGGTCATTTAATTCTGTTCTTGTAAATGTAGACTCTTCTCCTGTTCCTTGAAGTTCAACAAACTCTCCCTTATCGTTCATTATTACGTTCATATCAACACCTGCTGATGAATCCTCTGTATACATTAAATCAAGCATAGGAACTCCTTTTACTACACCAACTGATATTGCTGCTACATTTGCATTTAATGGACTTTCTTTTAATAGTCCTTTTTCAATAAGTCTTCTCATAGCCATTTCAAGAGCAATGTATCCACCTGTTATTGAAGTAGTTCTTGTTCCACCATCTGCTTGAATTACATCACAGTCAATTGTTACTGTTCTTTCACCTAGTTTTTCAAGATCAATACAAGCTCTTAATGCTCTTCCTATTAGTCTTTGAATCTCCATAGTTCTTCCACCTAGTTTTCCTTTAGCAGATTCTCTCATATTTCTATCTCCAGTTGCTCTTGGTAGCATAGAATATTCAGCTGTTATCCATCCCTTACCTTGATTCTTTAAAAATGGTGGAACTTTTTCCACAACTGTTGCTGTACAAATAACTTTAGTATTCCCTACCTCTATTAATACAGACCCTTCTGCAAACATAGTATAGTTTCTAGTAACTTTCACTGGTCTCTTTTCGTTTAATTGTCTTCCATCTTCTCTTAATGTCATTTTTACATCCTCTCAATTCATTTTTTATGTTTTTTATATTTTTATACGTACTGTTCTACTTCTTCAAGATTTCCCTCTTCTATCACTTTAACCTCTTCTAAATCATTAGGTTCTAATCTACCAAATTGAATTTCATATAATTTTCTATATATTCCATTTTCTTTTAGTAAACATTCATGATTTCCTACTTCTTTTATCTCTCCATCTTCCATAACCACAATCTTATCCGCATTAATTATTGTAGATAATCTATGTGCTATAACAAAAGTTGTTCTTCCAACCATTAATTTATCTAATGCCTCTTGAACTAATCTTTCTGATTCTGTATCAAGTGCTGATGTCGCCTCATCTAAAATCATTATACTTGGATTTTGAATCAAAGCTCTAGCTATTGCTATTCTTTGTTTTTGTCCACCAGATAAAAGAACTCCTCTTTCACCAACTTCTGTTTCAAATTTATTTGGTAATTCCATTATAAAATCATATGCATTTGCCATTTTAGCAGCATTTTCAATATTTTCTTCACTCATATTATCTTTTCCAAAAGCAATATTTTCTGCAATTGTTCCACTAAATAAGAATGTCTCTTGAGGAACTATACCTATATGATTTCTATACTCTTCTAAAGATATTTCTCTTATATCAATATCATTAACTTTTATTTTACCACCAGTTATATCATAATATCTAGGTAATAAATTAACTAAAGTTGTCTTTCCACTTCCACTTTTCCCTACCAAAGCAACAACTTCTCCTGCTTTTACCTCTAAATTAAAGTTCTTAAGAACTCTATCTTTTCCATCATCATACATAAAATCTACATTTTCAAATGATATTGTATCTATTGTTTTAGGAACTTCTATTGCTTTATCTCCTATGTGATCTATCTCTTGAGGAATATCTAATATTTCTATTACTCTATCTGCTGATGGTAATGCTTCTTGTAATTCACTATTTCTTTTAATAAGTGTTTTTAAAGGTTGTTGCATTAATCCTATTGCAGTTATAAAAGATATTAAATCTCCTGGAGTCATTGTTTGAGTTATTATTATTTGATAACCTCCATATGAAGCTACTAATAAAATCATTAGTGTTGATAGAACTTCATTAATTGGAGAAATCTTTGCTTTTATTTTAATTGTTTTATATATCTTATCAAACTCTTCTTGAGTTACATCTTTATACTTATCAATTATTTTATCACTTCTATTAAAAGCTTTGATTACTGATATTCCAGATAGTGCCTCTTGAATAAATGCAGTTACAAAACCAACTGTATCTTGTCTTACTCTTCCTGATTTTCTTATTTTTTTTGTATATTTTTTTATCATAGATAATATTGCTGGTAAAACTGTTAATGATATTAAAGCTAAAATAAAGTCCACTTGAAACATTCTTACAAGTAAAGCTACAACAGTGATAAACTCTTTTAACATATCAAATAACATAAATCCAATTCTACCTAAAGTAGTTGAATCACCAGACAACCTTGCCATAGTATCTCCAAGTTTATTCTGCTTAAAATAAGATATTGGTAATCTTTGCAAATGTGAAAAAACATCTATTTTAATATCTCTTCTTATTTTTTCTGTTATATACCCTGATGAAATTGATGCAAAATAATTTGTGATAACCTTAATTATTGTAGATACAAATATAGCCCCAATAACTATTACCATCATTTTAGCATTTTTATTAACTAAAACATCATCTATTAAATATTTACTTAGCCATGCTGGAACTGCACTCATCAATGAAGTTACTGTAGATAGTAAAACAACACCAATCATAGCTCCTTTGTATTTTAAACTGTATTTCAAGAAACTGTTTAAAGACTTATTTTTAAATAGTTTCATTATTTTCTTATCAAATTCATTTGTTTTTTCCATCTTATCTTCCTCTCAATAAAAATTTAGCATATTGTTTTGTAATATCTTCCCCTGAAAGTTTTTTTCTAATTTTATCTATTTTTTTATAAATGTCATCTAAATTATTCAAAATTTCTTTCATACTTTTTTCAATCTCTTGTGGATTGCATTTTTTCTGTAAAAGTTCTGGAAAAACTTCTTCATTTAAAGTTAGATTAGGTAAAGATACATATCCTACTTTCAATATATGTTTAGCTATAAAATAATTTATGGCACTAGTTTTATAAACTACAATTGTTGGCAGCCCTAATAAAGCTAACTCTAAAGTTACTGTTCCTGAAGCTGCTATTGCTAGTTTACTACTTTCTACTGCTTCTTTTAAGGATATCTTACTATTTATCTCTAAATTCTTATATTTGCTTAAATCTTCTTGAATCCATTTTAAATGCTCTTTTGAAGAAAGCTTTAATAAAAAAGTTTGATTTTTATTATTTTCTACAACATTTAACATATCACTCATTAAAGATTTAATCTCTTGTTTTCTACTTCCTGGTAATAACAAAATTTTATCACCATAATGCTCTACTGGTTTGTATTTTTCTGTAAATGGATTACCATAATAAATTGCATTAATATTATGTTTTTTATAAAAGTCCACTTCCCATGGAAATATTACCATAATATGATCAGCTAATCTCAATTT
This sequence comes from uncultured Cetobacterium sp., assembly GCF_947039425.1. GTDB lineage: Bacteria > Fusobacteriota > Fusobacteriia > Fusobacteriales > Fusobacteriaceae > Cetobacterium_A. The sequence continues at coordinate 7,567 of NZ_CAMQYW010000044.1, forward strand.
TTCTACTCTTTTTTCTCCCCAAATCCAAAGTTTTGGAGGAATATAATAAAAAACTTCAATATCTTTTATCTCTTTTTTCAAAAGTTCTAAAAATTTCAGATTAAAACCACCATAATCCACCATAATAACTTTTTTTATATTTTCTTTTTTTATAAACTCTATATACTCTTTTGCTTTATTTTTTAAAAAATTATATTTCTTTATTGCTTCTACAAATCCCATTATTGCAAGTTCATCTATATCTTGCAGTATTTCCACTCCCTCTTTTTCAGAGTGACGACCTGCAACGCCATAAAATTTAACTTTTGGATCTTCTTCCAAAGCTTTTTTCACTAAATAAGAAAGGTGTAAATCTCCTGATACTTCTCCTGTTGATACAAATATTTTCATATTTTCACTCCAATAATAAAGATGTTATTTTCCTCTGCTAATTTTTTACACTCTTCCAAATCTAAAAATAGCATTTTTTCTGCCTCTACCACAATACCTTTAGCTTTTATCTCTACAGCTTTTTTTATAGTATTTATTCCAACAGCTGGTATATCAACTCTCATATCTTGCTGAGGCCTTGACATTTTTATAATTATACACCCTTCTCCTGCTAATTCTCCTGCTCTTTTTATTGTTTCATCAGTTCCTTCAATTCCCTCTAGTGCTATAACTGAAGACTCCTTACAAACAACTGTTTGCCCAGCATCCACTTCACTTAAAGCCTTTGCAGTTTCTATTCCGATTTTAATAGTTTTTTCATCTTCAATATTTCCAGATATTCTTGTATATTTTTTCTCTTTTACCATTAAACTTCCTAAAAGATGATTCTGTGGTAAAACTTTTATCTTATTTAATCTTAAAAAAGATATTACACCAAAAAGAAGCGTTTCATCTTTTTTATCTGGCAATCTTTTTAATAACTCTTCTCCAAAATAATCTAATTTCATATTTTGAAAAAGTAATGACTTTTCTACCTTTCCAAGCATAACTACTTCTTTAATATCATTTAATAATAAATATTTTGTAATTTCTCCAATTTCTCCAATATTAAAAGATTTATAATTTTTATGTTTTTTTATCTCTTCTTCTATAGTATCAAATAAACCAATTAAATATACCTCTATATCCTGAGACTCTGCCTCTCTTAGGAAATATAGAGGTAACTTTCCGTTACCTACTATTATTCCAATTTTTCTCATTATCTTGTAATCCCCCTGTTACTATCTTTTATAAAGTCAACAAGATACTTGATATTTTTATCCTCTGAGAATGTTGATTCCAATTCTGCTAAAGCTTCTTTTAGAGGAGCACCCTTTCTAAATAAAATTCTATAAGCTTTCTTTAAATTAGAACGATCCTCTTCAGTGAATCCTTTTCTTCTTAATCCAATACTATTTAACCCTCTAACTACAGCTTTATTTCCCTCTGCAGTTACAAATGGACAGATATCCTGATTTACAGCACTTCCACCACCAATCATTGAATAAGACCCAATTCTACAGAATTGATGAACTGGTGTTAATCCTCCAATAATAGCATAGTCATCAACTGTTACATGTCCTGCTAAGGTAACTCCATTTGCTAAAATACAATTATCTCCTACTATAACATCATGAGCCACATGAACATATGCCATTAGTAAGTTATTACTTCCTACTATTGTTTCCCATCTGTCATCTGTTCCTCTATGAATTGTTACAAACTCTCTTATGGTGTTGTTATTTCCAATTATTGTTTTTGTAGGCTCCCCTTTATATTTTAAATCTTGAGATGCTTTTCCTATAGATACAAAAGAATATATTAAATTATCCTCTCCAATCTCTGTTATTCCTTCAACAACTACATGAGATTGTAATACTGTATTTTGCCCTATTTTTACATCTTTACCAACAATACAAAAAGGTCCTATTTTTACTCCTGGTTCTAATATTGCTCCATCTTCAACGATAGCACTGCTATGAATTTCAATCACTCTTTTTTCACCCTACTCTCTTATTTGTCCATAATTGTAAAAGTGAATGATGCTTCTGTCACCACTTTTCCATCAACTTTTGCCACTCCTGTAGCTTTTACTATATTTCTTCTTAATTTATCCACTTGTACTTCATATACTAACTGATCTCCTGGTCTTACTGGAGCTTTAAATTTAACTGATTCTATTGCTGCAAAATATGGAACCTTTCCTTCAGTATCATCTAAAACTAATACTCCTAAACACTGAGCCATTCCTTCAACAGTTAATACTCCTGGCATTATAGGGTGTCCTGGAAAATGTCCATTGAAAAACTGTTCATTTATAGTTACATTTTTTATTCCTACTATTTTTTGTGCCTCTGTATCCATCTCTATTATTCTGTCAACTAATAAAAATGGGTATCTGTGTGGTATTCTCTTCATTATTTCCATTACATCTAACATATTTAATTCCTCCTGATTATTTTAATAGTTTGGCAAATTCTATATCTAAAGCGTGTCCCGCTTTGATAGCTATAATATGTCCTCTAATTGGTCTATTTAATATTTTTAAATCACCAATTAAATCAAGAATTTTATGTCTTACAAATTCATCTTCAAATCTTAAGCCATCTGGATTTAATACTCCATTCGCTTTTATTACTATTGCATTTTCTAAAGTTCCACCTAAAGCAAGATTATTCTTTTTTAAATAATCCACTTCATAATCAAATCCAAAAGTTCTAGCATTTCCAATCTCTTTTTTATAACTATCTAAATTAACTTCTAATTCTAACATTTGTGTCTTTAAAAATGTATGATTAAACTTAATAGTATAAGTTATTTTATATCCATCAAAAGGCAATGCAACAATATGTTTATCTCCACTTGTTAAACTTACTGGTGAAGTTATTACTA
>NZ_CAMQYW010000045.1 GCF_947039425.1 uncultured Cetobacterium sp.
CTAAATTTAAAGATGTTAATCCTCTAAATTTATTTTTAACTTTTATTCCTTATCAATTTTTTACTTTTTCTGTTTTAGGAGTTTTATTTTTAGTTGCTTTATTTAATTTTAATATCTTTAAAATGAAAAATTATGAAAAACATCTTTTAGAAAATAATATTGATAAAAGTAAAATAAATAAAAATACATCTAAAAATTTACAAGAAATTAATCCTTTTATTTTTTTATCAGGTATATTATCTCTTTTTCTATTAACAATTTTATTTTCAATTATTAATTTATCAAATTTAGCCTTGAATATGACTTACTCTATCACATTGTCAGCATTAATATATTTTTTTATAGTTAGAAAATATATTGATTTCTCTGAATTTAAAAAAAATCTAAAAATAAATTTAATTAATACCTTTAAAAGTATTTTTACACTTATTTTAGCATGGGCAATGATAAACTCTATTCAAACTTTAGGTTTTAATCATGAGATAACTACATTTCTTAAAGCGAATAATATTTCAAGTTCAATTTTCCCTATTTTAATTTTTGTTTTTTCTATGTTCATCTCTTTTTCTTCTGGAACTAGTTGGGGAACATTTTATCTACTTATTCCTATAGCATTTTCTATTGGAGAGGTATATGGTCTTCATGAAATTTCAATTTTTATTGGAGCTACTATTAGCGGAAGTGTTTTTGGAGATAATTGTTCTTTAATAAGTGATACTACAATTATTAGTGCTTTAACATGTAACTGTAAACTTGACGCTCATTATTCTACTCAAATTCCATACGCTTTAATTGCAGGTGGAATCTCTTTATTAATGTGGATAATTTTATTTATTTCTTCAAGTCTATTTTTTAGTTACTTTATGTTAATAATTTCACTATCTATAATACAGTTGTTTTTTAATAAGAATTCTGATTAATTACGGAACTCTTATATACATATGTCGTTCTTAAATAGTTCATTTTAAAATTTAATCTTAGTTTTATTTAATTTTATTAACTTTTGCATAAAAAAAAGATAGAATATAAGATGAGAATTATTACCACGTGAGGAGGTAATGTATGAAAAAATACATTTTAATAACACTTTTAGCCGCTAGTCTTTCTGGTTGTATAGGAGTTCCTAATATCAAGGAAAATACTATAAATACTATTATTCAAAATAATAGACCTAACAATCAAACTCTTTTTTCTTCTAATCTTTGGTGGCAAAATAGTAAAGATGATAATTTAAACACACTTATCAATGAAATTTTATCAAATAATAGTCAAATTAAAATTGCAAAACTTAACATTGATAAAGCTAATTCAAGCTTGTTAATGGCAAAAAGAGCTAATTTGTCATCCTTTGATCTTTCTGCTTCAGGAAGTAGATCACATATTTTAAAAAATCATATTAGTACTCAACTACCTATTAGAGATTTTAAAAATAGCAATAATCTTAATAAGGGAAATATCGCCCTTCAAGGAGGCTATACTTTAGATCTTTGGGGTAAATTTAAAGCTCTTGAAAAACAGGGTGAGTATATAAAACTTGCAAATGTTTTACAAAGCAGATGGGTGTCTTTAAATATCTCTGTGTCAGTTGCTGATATTTATGGAAAATATATTCTATTAACTAAAGAGGAAGATATTGTAAATAAAAAATTACAAATTGCAAATAAAATTTATAACTTACAAAAATTTAGCTATAAAACTGGCTTAACAGATGAGCAATCTCTTTTAACTGCCGAAAATAATTCTAGAGAAATAAAATCTGCTCTTGCAACAATTAAAATTAATAAACACATTATTAAAAACTCTTTAAATAATTTAAATGGTAGTATTGAATCTCCTATTATTAATAGTGTTTTCAATAATATTGATAACGATCATAATTTAAAATTTCATAACCTTATTAATACTCCAAATTATATAGACTCAGATATTGTCATAAATAGACCTGATATTCAATATTATTTATCAATTATAAAATCTCAAAAAGAAAAATTAAAGTCAATTAAAGCTGATTTTTATCCTAGATTCTCCATTCTTGGAAATATAGAATACCAAGCCCTTAATATTGAACATTTAATTGATGCTAATTCAACAATTTTAAATTTTGGACCAAGTTTATATCTACCTTTATTTAATAGAAATACACTAAAACAAAACTATAAAATAGCTGGAACTGATTTAAATATTTTTATAGAAAACTATAATTCTCATATTATTGAAGCATATCAAACTATTAATAATAATTTAATGACTCTTAAATTAGCTAATAATACTAATGAATTAAATAATAAAAACTTTATTAATTCTAATCAAATATATAAAAATAATAATATTCTATTTGATTTAGGAAATATCTCGAAAATGAATTTGTTAATTTCTAAAAATAATTTTTTAGATGCACAGTTAAAAGATATTAAAAGTAAATATAATCTTTACCAAAATCAAATTAATCTAATTAATTCTCTTGGTGGATATTATAAAAATGAGGTGAAATAAATGGAAACAACAAACAAAAAAGAGGCTACAAAAAAAATATTTATATTTTTAGGAGCAATTATTTTTATTGGAATATTATATTTAGGTTATTATTTCCTATTTGCTGATGGTTATGAAGAAACTGAAAACTCATATATAAAAGCTAACCAAACTCCTATTACTGCTCAAGTAAGTGGTGTTATTAACAAAATAAATATAGAAAATACATATGCAATCACAAAGGGAAATACTGTTATTTCTATTGATAATTCAAATTATAAAATTGCATTAACAAATGCTAAAGCACAACTTGGAAATGCTGTTAGAAAATATTATATACTGCAGAATAATGTTAAATTAAACGAAGCTAATGTTTCTACTGCTCTTGAAAATTTAAATTTAGCTAAAAAAACATTCTATAGGATTTCAAAATCTTTTAAAGCTGGAATTACAAGCAAAGAAAATTATGACACTACACATTTTAAATATTTACAAAGTAAAAATGCCTATGAACAAAGTCTTGTTAATCTAAATAATAGTAAAATTCAAGCTCATAGCACAAATATTTATACCCATCCAATGGTTTCTAGTGCTATTGAAAATTTCAAAAAATCTTATTTAGATTTAGAAAAAACAAAAATAGCATCACCTATTTCTGGAACAATAGCTAAAAAAAGTGTCGGTGTAGGGCAAGAGATTAAACCAGGTCAGGAATTATTCACTGTTGTTGATTTAAATAATATTTGGGTCAATGCAAACCTAAAAGAAACTCAATTGAAAGATGTCAAACCTGGAAATCCTGTTGAAATTAAAAGTGATCTTAATAAAAAAATATATCAAGGAATAGTGACTGGTATTTCTGCTGGTTCTGGTAGTGCATTCTCTTTAATTCCAGCACAAAATGCAACTGGTAACTGGATTAAAATTGTTCAAAGAGTTCCTGTTAGAATTGAAATTTCAAAAAATAGTTTAATTAAAAATGGAACTTTACCTATAGGAACAAGTGTTACTACTAAAATTAATACAAAAAAGATAGAAAAAATACCAACAATCTCTCAAGAACAAACTTCAACTTTATATAAAATTAATTATGAACAACTTGATGGAATTGTTAAAAATATAATTAAAGAAAATAGTTTATAAAGGAGGCTAATTATGAATCCAACAATAATTTTTGCCACCATTGCTTTAGCTATTGGTTCCTTTATGAATGTTTTAGATATGACTATTGTTAATGTATCTTTAACTCATATTGCTGGTGATTTTGCTATTGCTCCAGACCAAGGGACATGGGTTATTACTTCTTATGCTGTTGCTGAAGCAATATTTTTGCCACTTATTGGTTGGTTAACAAAAAGATTAGGAATTATTAAACAGTACCTTGGAGCTACTCTTCTTTTTACTTTAGCTAGTATGCTTTGTGGAATTAGTCCAAACTTTGAAACTCTTTTAGCAATGAGAGTTATACAAGGGATCGTTGGTGCAAGTATGATTCCTCTATCTCAAACTTTAATGTTAAGACTATATCCTAAAGATAAAAAAGGAGTTGCTCTTGGAATTTGGTCTATGACTATTGTTATTGCTCCTGTTATAGGTCCTATTCTTGGTGGATGGATAACAGATACAGCTTCATGGAGATGGTGTTTCTATATTAATTTACCTTTTGGAATTTTATCTAGTTTTGTTGTTTATCACTTTTTAAAAAAAGATATTTCAAAAGAAAAAACAGTTAAAGAACCAATTGATTTATTAGGATTTCTATTTTTGGCCATTGGTGTTGGGTCTTTACAACTTATGTTAGACAAGGGAAATGATTTAGATTGGTTTTCTAGTCCTACTATTGTGATTCTTGGTATTTTGGCCTTTGTATTTATAGGGATTCTTATTATTTGGGAATGGTATCATAAAACTCCTGTAGTTAATGTTCGATTATTTTTAGATAGAAATTTCTGTGTTGGGTCATTTTCTCTAATGTTTTCTGTACTTGCATACTTTAGTGGTGTTGTAGCAATCCCTCTATGGCTTCAAAACTATATGGGATATACAGCTTTTTTAAGTGGACGATCAACAGCTACCTTAGGACTTGGAATAATGATCGTAGCACCTATACTGGGTAAAAAAATAGATCACTTAGATGCAAGAAAAGTAGCAGCTTTAGGATTTTTAGCTTTAGCTTTAGCTACCTTTGTTACTTCTAATTATTCACCTCAAATTACTCCTGAATATATTGGTTTTACTAGATTCCTTAATGGTTTTGGTGTAGGAATATTTTTTATATCTCTTAATACACTTACCCTTTCTACTATTAGTGATGAAAATTTAGCAAGTGCTTCTGGTATATACAATTTCATGAGAAATATTGGTAGTAGTCTTGGAACATCTTTAGTTATTCCTGCTTGGAATCACTTCAAAGCTTTCCATCACGAAATTATGAGTACAGCTATAAATACAAGTAACCCTAATTTAAATCCTGCGTTAGCTCATTCTAGTCAATATTTAGCAATGATTAATATGGAAATTACTAAACAGTCTGCTATTATGGGAATAAATGATATTCTAATTGGTAGTGGATTAATTGCTTTAGTTTTAATACCTTTTCTATTTTTAGCTAAATCAACAAAATATTTAAATAATAAAAGCTAAGGTTTCAATCCTTAGCTTTTTTAATGTTTTCTTATACTGCTTGTAACTAGCCCCTCTAATTTTAAATACTCTAATTGCTCTTCCTCTATTATAATATCCTTATATTTTTCCTTATTATCTGACTTAAGTATAATTTTTTTATCTTTTACTTTAATCCTTTTTACATAAGTTTGATCATGATATGTTAATACACATATTTTTCCATCAATATTTTCTAAGTTCTTAACTTCTGAATTAACAACTATATTATCTCCATCACATAATGTTGGAAACATAGAATCTCCGGACACTTCAATTAAATATGAGACCGTTTCATTTAATCCAATATTTTCAGAACTAAAATTAACATAACCTCTTCCAGCTGCAGCCTTTCCTACAAAAGGAAGTTTTATTATATTATCCTCTATTTTATCTATTTTTTTATCCAACTCCTTTCTTATTAACTCAGGTGTTCTATCATAAGCTACAATATATCTTATATAATTTTTTTCTTTATCTATACTAATAAATTTTTTTATAAATTTTTCTACAAATTCATCTTTTGGAATTCTAATTCCCTTTCTATAATGCCCTACTATTGAAATAGAGGCATCTGTTTCTTTTGATATATATTCTAATGTATAGTTACTTTTTAACATGAAATTCTCTAAGTATTTCCCAAATTTTGTTTTCATTATTACCTCCTTTTCATATATGAAATTATTATACCTTATTTTATACAATTTTGTAAAAAGAATTGATTTTTTTTTTACTATAACGTATAATACAATAAAAAAGAATTCTACATTTTTGTATAAAAGGAGTGGATTTTATGAAATTTAAAAAAATATCTGAAGATTTTTGGAAAGTTGAATCAATGGGAATAATTGTTATAGGAACGTGGGATCAATGTCAAAAGGAATTTTCTAAATTTAAATTTTAACTTTCTATCTTTCATTTATTTGGAATATTAGTTTTTTAGTGTATAATCTATCTATATACTAAATTAGGAGGTTTCTATGCAAATTGGAAATAATATAATTATTGAAAAAATTGAAAATGGAAATAAATTAACTATTTTAAATTTTCCAAAAAATATTAATATTACAGCTTCAGATTTCATTAAAGCTTTAGCTCAAAGAACAATGGAGGGATTTTCTCCAAATTCAGAGGAAGAGATTGATATTATACAAGGAATTGATAAAGAAAAAACTACCGGCGAAGACATTATTGTTCTTTATACTTTAGGAGATATTAACTCTTGTATAATCTTAGCTGGTGTTTTATATAAAAAATTATTAAATTATAATATTAATGTAATGCCTTTAGAGATTGGAGGGATCAGTGCTGGTGAAAAAAATGAAGCATATATTAGAGTTGCCATTCAAAAAATGATTATTACAAAAGACTCTTTAGGAAGTAGCCTGGAATTTATTCTCCCTAAAAATATTAATTTTTTGCAATTTAAAAAAGATTTTTCATATATTTTACTAGAACTTATTCCTGAAACTACAGCACTTGAATTTAATTTAGGAAAAGCTTCCTCAAAAAAATCTCTTTCCAATATTGGTTATGAACTAAATAAAGTCCAAGTTACCTTTGCTCCTCATATAGAAGGGAAAATTCCAGCCTTAGCATTAGTTCATTGCATATTAATAGAATCAATAGTAAATATTATACTTAACTAAAAAAGGATGAGATTAAACCTCATCCTTTACTTTTAATGTATTATTTTTTTACCATTTGTATTTTCTTGATTTTTACTTTGACGTATTATTTTATTTATGCCCATCTCTGCATACTTCTCTATAATAGAAGGCAGATCTGAAAATTCAACTAAATTCCTATAATATGGGCTATCATCTATTTTTTTAGAAACCTTGTATCCTTTTGTTTCTTTAACATCTAATTGAAAATCTCCATCAAATTCATTATATACTGGATTTAATTCAGGTTCAATCTCTTTTACAAAATCAGCTATTACCATAGAAAATATTTTTTTTGTCTCTTTCATGCTTTCACTTTTTCCTATCTTTACTTTATATTCACTCCAATACTTTAACTCTGCTTCTGAAAATGACTTTTTATATCCCATTTATCCCTCCTGAAAACAATGTTTTTTTTGGCTATGTATATATATTCAAATAATTTTAAAAATTCCTTTTATTAATCTTTTATCATATCTGTTATTTGATCTATTTCATCTAATGAAAGAGATTTTATTTTTGTTTTTAAAAGATTCCTTTTCTTTATAACTATATCTGTTTTTAAAGATACAAATAATGAAAACATCATTATTGGAAAAAGTAATAACAGTGGAAAGGCTATTATTATTGATGCTGTTTTCAACATCTCTAATCCTCCAGCTGAAATTAAGGCAATTGCTAGTGCTGATTGTGAAATCCCCCATATAAATTTTTTATATTTTGGTGGATTTAAATTGCCATCAGAACTCATCATTCCTAAAACATATGTTGCTGAATCCGCTGAAGTTACAAAGAATGAAGCCAATAACATTATAGCTACACCACTCATTATCGCTCCAAATTTATAACTACCAAATACTACAAATAAGGCTGTTTCTGTATGCTGAATAGCTTCTTTTGCTACGTCTAATCCTAAACTTATTCCTAGAGTTCCAAATGCTGAAAACCATATAAAAGAAACTAATGATGGAACTATAATAACTCCAATTATAAACTCTCTTATTGTTCTTCCTTTTGAAATTCTAGCTATAAATGTTCCTACAAAAGGAGTCCATGCAACCCAGTTTGACCAATAAAAAATTGTCCATGATGACATCCAAGTTTTATCTCCAAAACTATTTGTTTTTAAACTCAATTTTAAAAAATTATTTAAATAACTACCTAAATTCTCAGAAAAAACATTAAATATTTTTACTGTAGGACCAAATGCTATTACAACTAATAATAATAATACTGCAATTAAAACATTTAAATTAGAAAGTGTTTTTATTCCTTTATCCAAAGATCCCAATGCTGAATAAATAAAAACAACTGTTACTACTAAAATTATTACAACTTGTGTTATAAAATTTTTAGGAACTCCAAATAAATAATTATGTCCACTATTTATTTGTAATGATCCTAAACCAAGCGTTGTTGCTACTCCTGTTATTGTCGCTAAAATAGCTATTGTATCAATTACCATTTTTATTTGTTCTTTATATTTATTATTTTTTAATAATGGGGAAAATAATGAACTTATTAATCCTTTTTCATTTCTTCTAAATTGAAAATAAGCCATTCCCAATGCTAAAAAACTATAAATTGCCCAAGGATGTATTCCCCAATGAAAAAATGATGTTCTAAATGCAAAATCTATTGCTTCCTTACTTCCGCTAGTTATTCCATTTGTTGGATTAACATAATGTGATAACGGTTCTGCCACTCCAAAGAATACTAATCCAACACCCATCCCAGCTGAAAACAACATAGAAAACCAAGAAACTGTTGAATACTCTGGTCTTGAATGATCTGGTCCTAATCTAATATCTCCAAATCTACTACAACATAAAAATAAACAAAACATAGCAATTACCAAAACAATTATTAAATATAAAAATCCAAAATTTGTTATAATTGAATCTAACATTGAATTCATGGTCATTTCAAATCCTGTTTTATTAAATGCAATAATTGATAAAATAGCAAAAATAATTAAAAATGATATATAGAATATTTTATTCTCTTTTAAATTTAACAGATTTAAAATTTTTGTTCTTCTATCAATTATGCCACTGGCGCCTATTCTTCCTTTTTTTAAACTCATAAAATCCTCCTGTAAAATATTAATTTTTTGTATATCATATATATTATAACATTCTAAATATGGCATGTCAAATTTCGAAACAATTTTTTGTCTAAAAAAAGTACGTTTCATTCAAAAAAAATACTGGTTTGAAATTGCATGTTTCCTAGCAGTTGTACGGTTTTATAACTATAATTGTTATTTTTAAAATAAATTAAAAAATAATAAAAGAATTTTCTTTTTTTATATGTAAAAACATATAATATATTATTATTTAGGAGGTCTCTTATGAACATTTTTAAATCCAAAAATAAAAATAAATTTGTTATTGAAAAAGATGAAATTATAGGTGAATTAATTTTTTCATATATTGATAGAGATAATATCTCTCTAGATTCTATTTGGATTTCACAAGAATTTAGAGGAAGAAATTTAGGAATTTTAATTTTTAAAGAATTTATTAAATTTGTAAGAGAAAACAACCTAACTGTTACACCTATCTGTTCCTACGCAAAAAAGATGTTTAATAAAAATCTTAATCAATATAAAGATATATTAAAATAAAGACAGAGCAATTGAATTCGCTCTGTCTTTATTATTCTTTAATTTATAATATTTCCAATATTCATCTTTAAATAATTTATTAAATCTTTAGGAACTATTTTTATTTGTAACCCTTTTTGACCTGCACTTATATATATATAATCTTTTGTAAGAGCACTTTCGTGAATATATGATTCATGTCTCTTTTTTATTCCTAAAGGTGAACATCCTCCCCTTATATATCCTGTTCTTTCTTGTAATTTTTTCATTTCTAACATTTCTATTTTTTTATTTCCTGATATAGTGGCAAGTTTCTTTAAATCTATCTCATCACTTCCAGGAATACAAGCTATTATTAATTCATTTTTTTCATTAACTGTTGCTAACGTTTTAAATACTTTAGTTATATCTGTTCCTGTTTGAGATGCAACATGAATAGCTCCTAAATATTCTTCATTAACTTTATATTCAATTCCTTCATAATTTATTTTAGATTTCTCTAATTCTCTCATAGCGTTTGTTTTTTTCATTATTTTCCTCTCCAACTTTAAATCTTTTTAAAAATATAAGTGATATTATTAATGTTATTGTTTCTGAAATTGGAACTGTTAACCAAAGACCTAACTCTCCAAAAACTAATGGTAATATATATATTAAAACAATTATTAAAATAATGCCCCTTAGTGCTGTAATTATACTAGCTTGTTTTGCTTTATTTATAGATGTGAAATATCCTGCTATTAGAATATTAATTCCACTTAATAAATAAGATAAACTATATATTTTCATTGATCTCTTTGTTAAATTTATTGCTACTTTTTCATTAATAAAAGCCTTAATTATATCAATTGTAAATATATTAATAACTAAATAAAAAAGCAAACTACTTATAATTACTGTTATTATAGCTATTTTAAATACTTTTCTTATTTTTTTGTAATCTTTTCTTCCTAAATTCAAACTAACTATAGGTTGTAGTCCTTGATTA
>NZ_CAMQYW010000046.1 GCF_947039425.1 uncultured Cetobacterium sp.
ATCAAGAGGGATATAAAGGAATACAATTATTTGGCCCAGGAGAGTTTAACTATTTAGAAAAATTAACAGAAGAGGAAAGGAATAAAAACCTATCAAGATATTTTGAAGAACATTTCCCAGTTGTAATAGTTTCTAAGATAGAGAAGATACCTGAGTATTTTTTAGATATAATAAAAGAAAAAGATGTTATTCTTTTAGAGACATCACTTGATAGACCAAGTCATATAGTAGCAACATTTAGTGCATATTTAGAAAACTATTTTGCGCCATCAATATCACTTCATGGTGTTTTTGTAGAATTATATGGTTTTGGAGTTCTATTAACTGGAAAAAGTGGAATAGGAAAAAGTGAAACAGCACTTGAACTTATACATAGAGGACATAGATTAATAGCAGATGATGCTGTAAGACTTGAAAAAGGTGTAATAGGAGATATAACAGGAAGAGCTTCTAAGCTTCCATATTTTATGGAGATAAGAGGACTTGGAATAATTGATGTCAAAGCACTTTATGGTGTAGGAGCAGTTAGAATAAGTAAAAGATTAGATATAATAATAGAGCTTCAAGAATTGAAAAGTGAAGATTACTTAACAGCTATGGATTATCAAGAGTCTTCAGAAATAATATTGGGAAATGAAATACCTAAGTTTAAACTATATATATCATCAGGAAGAAATGCTGCAGCTATGGTTGAAATTGCAGTTATGAACTTAATGGCAAAAAGAATGGGTTATAACTCAGATGAAATGTATTTGGAAGAGATGAAAAAAAAGATAAAAATAAATAAAACAAACTAACTTATGGGGGCAGAAGTGAAAAGAAAAAAATTAAGAGTTTTGAAAGATTATGTGTGTATTTTTATTGGAACAATGATAGCTTCAGTTGGAATTAATGCTTTTTTAGTACCATCTAAATTAGCACCAGGTGGAGCAACAGGAATGTCAATTTTATTAAATTATATAACGAAAATTCCAGTTGGAACTTTAATTTTTGTTATTAATATACCTCTTTTTTTAATAGGAGTTAAGGTGTTTGGAAGATCTTATGGAGCTAAAACCCTTGCAGGTATTACATTTTTATCATTAAATGTAGAGCTTTTAAAATGGATATTTCCTCATATAGATAAATTGATTGATTTTTCAAATTCAGGAAATCTTATTTTAGGAACACTTTATGGTGGAGTTTTAATGGGAGTAGGTCTTGGAATAGTAATAAAAAGTGGTGGAACTACTGGTGGAAGTGATATAATTTCAGGAATTTTAAATAAGTTTTTTAAGATACCTATAGGACAAGGGCTGATTTTAGTCGATTCAACTGTTGTATTATTTGCAGCATATATTTTTGGTGCAGAAAAGGCTCTTTTTGCATTAATAAATCTTTATGCAAGTGGAATTGTTATTAATAAGATTATCAATGGTATGGGAAATGCTAAAATGGCATATATAATAACATCTGAAGTAGAAAAAGTTAGAAAAATAATAGTGAATGATTTAAGAAAAACAGGAAACCATTATATTGCAAAGGCACTATATTCTAAAAAGGATAGAGATGTTATTACAACAGTTTTAAGAAATAGAGAGATACACCTTTTAAAGGAACTTGTAATGGAAATAGATAAGGAAGCATTTATTGTGGTTTCTGATGTCCATGAAGTTATGGGAAGAGGATATACTTTTGAACAAAGAATGTTAGAAAAAGATGAGAAAGGACCAACAGATGAAAAAAATTAAAGATAAAATAGAAGAGATGGAAAGTATTTTAATAGGAGGACATGTAAATCCTGATGGAGATACAATAGGTGCAGGACTTGCACTTTTATTAGGACTTAGAAAAAAATATCCAAATAAGAAAATAGATTTTACACTTCAAGATGAGATTCCTAAAAATATTAAATTTTTAGAGGGTATAAATGAGATAAAATGTTCAAAGAATATAGATTCTAAAGAGTATGAATTAGCTATTTTAGTTGATTCAGCAACACTAGAAAGAACTGGAGATGTAGCAGATATAGTAAAAAATATGTATAAAATAAATATAGATCATCATATAAGTAACCCAAATTATGGAGATTTAAATTTAGTAAAAGATATATCATCAACATCAGAATTAATGTATAATGTTCTTGAATTTTTAGAAATTCCAATTGATATTAATATGGGAAGTGCACTTTATTTAGGACTTGTAAATGATACAGGAAACTTTGCTCATAGTAACGTAACAAGTGAAACATTTAATGTAGCATCAAAACTTATGGCTATAGGAGTTAATAATAACAAAATAGTAAATGATTTTTTTAAATCAAAATCAATGGAAAGAATAAAGATATTAGGAAAAGCTTTAAGTGATATGAAGTTTGTATCTGGAAAAAAATTAGTGTATTTTTACTTACCTTATGAAACATTAAAAGAGATAGGAGCTAGTAAAGACGATACTGAAGGTGTTGTTGAAGAGATTATTAATTTTAATGAAAGTGAGGTTTCTCTCTTTTTAAGAGGAGAGCCAAATGGATTAATAAAGGGTAGTATGAGAAGTAAAAGAGATAAGGATGTAAATGCTATAGCAGGGCTTTTTAATGGTGGTGGCCATATAAAGGCAGCAGGATTTACAAGTTCTCTTCCTTTTGATGAAATAGTAAAAAAAGTAGTAGAAAATTTATAAATAGTGTATAATCAAAAGAAAGAAGGAGGAGAGTTATGGGAGATTATGATATAGTTTTTTTAAAACCAACTAGATTTGAAGACTGTTTAAAATGTGTTGAGTACATTAAAGCAGAGAAAATAGTTCATATAAATTTAAGTGATTTAGATTCAGAAAAATCACAAAGAATACTTGATTTTATTAGTGGGGCAGTACATATTCAAGAGGGGCAAATAATTAACCCTGGAGATAAAATATATTGTTCAATTCCTAAAAATAAAAGTTATCAGTTAGAATATAAAGAGATATCTAAAGATATTTCAAATACAAGATTTGATGAAGAGGAAGAGATTATACCGAGATATAATAAAAAGTAAAAAAGGACCTAATTTTAGGTCCTTTTTTCATTAAAGATATTTTTAGTTTTTTATTCAGCCAATAAAAAAGCTTGACAACTTCCTATCCTCCCAGGGGGCTGCCCCCCAAGTACTTTCGGCGTTTACGGGCTTAACTTCCAGGTTCGAAATGTTACTGGGTGTACCTCCGTAGCTATTGCTGCCAAGCTATATATAGATAGTATCATAAAAATTAATATGTGTCAATACAAAAAATAAAAAAAGGAACTAATTTAGTTCCTTTTTTCACTATTTTACAACGTTAAATGTTATTTTATCATTTTCATAAGCTATTTCTATAGTTTCTCTCTCTTTAACATCACCTTTTAAAATAAGCTTAGCAATCTCTGTTTCAATATATTTTTGAACATATCTTCTAAGTGGTCTAGCACCAAATTGAGGATCATAAGCTGATTTTGCTAAATATTCAGAAGCTACATCAGTTATTTGGAAATTGATTTTTCTTTCTTTTAATTTACTTTCCAAAGAACCTAAAATCTGTTTTACTATATTTTTAATCTCTTCAAGGCCAAGTCCTTTAAATAAAATAGTTTCATCAATTCTATTTAAGAATTCAGGTCTAAAATTAGCAAAAAGTAAAGAGTTAATATCATCTCTAGTTTTTTCATTTAAAGTTGGATCTTCCAGAATTAAGTGACTACCAATATTTGAGGTCATAATAATAAGTGTATTTTTAAAATCTACCATTCTACCTTGACCATCAGTTAATCTACCATCATCTAAAACTTGTAATAAAATATTAAAAGTATCAGGATGGGCTTTTTCAATCTCATCAAATAGAATAACAGAGTATGGTTTTCTTCTAACAGCTTCTGTTAATTGTCCACCTTCTTCATATCCTACATAACCTGGAGGTGCACCAATTAATCTAGTAACAGAGAATTTATCCATATATTCACTCATATCAATTCTAACAACAGCTTCCTCATTATCAAATAAGAAGTATGCAAGAGATTTAGCAAGATATGTTTTACCAACACCAGTAGGTCCTAAAAATACAAATGAACCGATAGGTCTATTTGGATCTTTTAATCCAGCTCTAGCTCTTAAAATAGTTTCAGAAACAGCTTTAACAGCTTCCTCTTGTCCTATAACTCTTTCATTTAAGTTTTGTTCTAAAGTTAAAAGTTTTTCCTTTTCACTTTCCATAAGTTTAGAAAGTGGAATACCAGTCCATTTAGAGATGATTTCAGAAACCTCTTCCACAGTAACCTCTTGCTTAATAAGTTTATTTGTAGATGAAGCTTCTTCAAGTCTTTTTTGTTCTGCTACTAACTCTTTCTCTAAAGTTGCAAGTTTTCCATATTTTAATTCAGCAAGCTTATTAAGATCATATTTTCTTTCAGCTTCTAATATTTCAAGTTTAACTTTTTCAATTTCACTTTTAATATCTTTTAATTTATTCATATCCTGTTTTTCATTTTCCCATTGAGCTTTTAAAATAGATTTTTTAGCTACTAAGTTTGAAAGTTCTTTTTCTAAAATATCAAGTCTCTCTTTAGAGTAAGGATCACTCTCTTTTTTCAATGCTTCTCTTTCTATTTCAAGTTGTAGAACTTTTCTAGTTAATTGGTCAAGTTCCTCAGGCATAGAGTCCATTTCTGTTCTAATCATAGCAGCAGCTTCATCAATTAAGTCAATAGCTTTATCAGGAAGCTGTCTATCAGGAATATATCTATTACTTAGAACAGCAGCTTCAACAATAGCTCCATCTGTAATTCTAATTCCGTGAAATACTTCAAATTTTTCTTTGATACCTCTTAAAATAGAGATAGTATCTTCAACTGTTGGTTCATCAACTAAAACAGTTTGGAAACGTCTTTCAAGAGCGGGATCTTTTTCAATATATTTTCTATATTCATCTAAAGTAGTAGCTCCTATAACCTTAATCTCTCCTCTAGCAAGCATTGGTTTAAGAAGATTTCCAGCATCCATAGCTCCGTCACTTCCACCAGCTCCAACAATAGTATGAATTTCATCAATGAAAAGAATAATCTCTCCATTTGAATCTTCAACCTCTTTTAGAACAGCTTTTAAACGTTCTTCAAACTCTCCTCTAAATTTAGCACCAGCTATAAGTGATCCCATATCAAGAGAGAATACTTTTCTATTTTTTAATGAATCAGGAACATCACCATTTAATATTCTTTGGGCAAACCCTTCAGCAATTGCAGTTTTACCAACACCAGGTTCTCCAATAAGAACAGGATTATTTTTAGTTCTTCTAGATATTATTTGAATAGTTCTTCTAATTTCAGCGTCTCTACCTATAATTGGGTCAATTTTCCCCTCTCTAGCTAATTCAACAAGGTCTCTTCCATATTTTTCTAAAACTTCATACTTAGTTTCAGGGTTTGGTGAGTCTACTTTTTTATTACCTCTAATTTCTAAGATGGCTTTTTCAAAGGTATCTCTATTAACTCCAAGGGAAGTTAAAAAAGATGTATTATCTAGTAAAGCCATGAATAAGTGTTCTACACTAATAAAAGAATCACCCATTTTTTTCATTAGATTTTGAGCTTCCATAATTATTTGGTTTGTTTTATTGTCAAGGCCAGTAGTTTGAGTTGCACCTTGAATTTTTGGTAATTTATCACAAAGATTTTCTAAACCTAAAAGCAATGAGTTAGTATTAACTCCCATTTTATTTAGAACCTTACCTATAAGTCCTTCTTTTTGAACAACAAGAGCTAAAGCTAAAATCTCAGGTTTAATACTTTGTTGCATATAGTGCTGAGACAGATTTTGAGCTTCTGTTAATACCAACATGGAATTTTCTGTAAAATCATTTGGATTCATAATTCATCACCTCTTAATTATTTTAAATTTATTATTTTATCTTCCTCCCCAATATCTCTAAGGTGCTCATTTCTTACACACTCAATAACATGGAGCATTTTCTTTTGTATGTGATCATAACCAACATCTTTAATATGAGGAAGAATACAATTTGAACAATCTTTAATTCCCCCAGCAGTATATTTAAAATTACCTCCACACTCTTTACCTAACATATATAGTGGACAGTAACAAAACATACAACTAAATTCTTCTAAGTTTTCCATTTTGTGACATGGAAAAAATTCGCAAGCTTTATTTTGATTAAATTTATAATTCATTTACCCCTCCATAAATTACTATTTTATCTTAATATACTCTTCTTAGAGAATAAAATCAAGAAAAAAACAAAAAAAAGTAGTTTAAGAATTTCTTAAACTACTAATTATTTAATACTATACATTTATTTCAATTGCATTATCTACAGGTTCACCAATAACAACTTTAAGAGCTACAAGAGCAACTTCTAATTGAGCTAAATCAGGTTCTTTAGTAGTAAGCCTTTGAAGTGCCATTCCAGGAGCAGCAATAAGTTTTACAAAGAAGTTATCAAGATGATTACTTGTATATCTTTGTAACTCATATGAGATCCCTGCAATAAGTGGCATAAAAATTACTCTTAAAACAACTTTAGTTAAAAGTTTCATTGTGAAAGTTGTAGGTGGTGGCAGTATAAAATCAAGTGAAGTAAAAACAATAATTGCAATAAACATAACAATAAGTAAAAAGCTAGTTCCACATCTAGGATGTAAAGTTGTAAATTTTTGTGCATTTTCAGGTGTTAAATCTAAGTGTTGTTCATAGGCATATATAGATTTATGTTCAGCACCATGATACTGAAATACTCTTTTAATATCTTTTGAAAAAGAGATTAAAAAGATATAAAGAACAAAGAAACTAAGTCTAAGTCCAGCCTCTAATAGATTACTGTGAACTCTATTATCTTTGAAAAGAAAACTACTAATCACAGAGGGAAGAACAATAAAAAGTCCTATTCCTAATGCCAATGAAAAAATAGTTGTCATAACAGCCTCCTTTTGAGATAGCTGCTCCTCTTCAACCTCAGCTTGATTAGCTGAAAATGTAAGCTCTTTAACTCCTAAAACAAGGGCATCAAATAAAGTGATAGCTCCTCTTAAAAAAGGAATTGTAGCAAGTTTACTTCTATTTTTAGATATACGTGTTTTTTTATAAACAATGTCACCGTCTGGTCTTCTAACTGCAGTAGCGAGAAGATCAGCATTTCTCATCATTACTCCTTCTATAACAGCTTGTCCACCAACGCTTGAAAATTTTTCTTTACTCATAATCACCATCCATTAGTTTTTAGATTGTATTTTTATCATATGGTTTACCAGAAGCACTAGGTGCCACTGCTTTACCAACTACTCCAGCAAGAGCTAGAAGAGTTAAGATATAAGGTATCATTTGAATAAACTGTGGTGGTATAAAGTGAACATGTTGTTGAATTAATGTTTGTGAAGCATCAGCAAAACCAAAAAGTAAACTTGCAAATAAAACTCCCTTAGGTTTCCATTTTCCGAAAACTAGTGCAGCAAGAGCTATAAAACCTCTTCCAGCAGACATCTCTTTAGAAAACTGACTAAGAGCTCCAATAGCTAAGTAAGTACCTCCAAGACCAGCAAAAACACCAGACATAACAACACCAAAATATCTTACTTTATCAACGCTAATACCAACAGTATCAGCAGCAAGTGGATATTCACCAACAGCTCTCATTCTAAGACCTGTTACAGTTTTATATAAGAAATAGTTTGCCCAAATAGCAATTCCATAAATTATATATGTTAACAATGAAAAGTTAAAAATAACAGGAATTCTAGTTGCAACAGGACTGTTAGATGCTTGTTCAAATAAAACTCTAAGCATAAAAATTGTAAATCCAGAAGCAAAAAGATTTATAGCTACACCAGATACAGTTTGATTACCCTTATACTTTATACTTATAATAGCATGAATTAGGGCTATAAGTCCACCAGCTAATGCACCACCAATAATTCCAAGAACCCAACTTCCAGTATAGTATGATACAACAGCAGAAGCAAAAGCTCCCATTAACATCATACCTTCAAGTCCTATATTAACAACACCAGTAACTTCAGAAAACATACCACCAATAGCAGTAATTAGTATTGGAGCAGCTTGTCTAAAAGTTGCAAAAATTAAACTTATTATAATAGAATGCATTACTCAGCTCCTCCTTTAGATCCTTTTTCTAACCAAGATCTAATCATATTTTCAGCAGCAATTAATAAAATAATAATAGCTTGAATCATAATAACCATTTGGCTAGGAACATCAGTATTAAATTGCATAGATCTTCCACCAACTCTTAAAGCAGCAAAAAGAATAGCAGCAAGTAAAGCACCAATGGGATTATTTTTTCCAAGAAGAGCAACAGCTATTCCATCAAATCCATAAGAAGCCGTAAGTCCCGTTTTATAAGCATATTGACCAACTCCACCAAGAACTCTTTCAACTCCACCAAGACCAGCTAAGAAACCAGAAATACCTAAAGTAACAATAGTTATCATTCTAACGTTTATACCGTTATTTTCAGCAGCAGTAGGATTGAATCCTACTGCTTTAACGTGATATCCTAGAATTGTTTTTTCTAAAATAAACCAAACTAAAAAAACAGCAACTAAGGCTATTATAAAGCCGTAGTTCAATGGGACTCTAATATCTAAAAGTTTACCTAATCTAGCAGCTTCAATAACAGATGGAGTTTGTGGATTGTATCCAGGTGCTTTTAAAGGATAGTTAAGACAGTATTGTTCAAAACTAATAGCTATATAGTTAAGCATAATAGTTGAAATAACTTCATGAACTCCAAGCTTTGCTTTTAAATAACCAGCAATAGCGGCCCAAAGGAAACCAGCAAAACCACCAACAAGTAAGATAACAACAGGATTACTAATATAAGTATTAGTTATAAAACCACCAATTGCAGCAGCAGTAAGTCCAGCCATAATCATCTGTCCTTGAGCACCGATATTGAACATACCACCTTTAAATGCAAATAGAACAGCAAGACCTGTAAAAATAAGTGGAGTTGCTTCTAAAAGAGTTCTAGCTATAGGAGTTACACCATCAAAAGCACCTGTAAATAAGTAGTAATACGCTGTTAATGGATTAACACCCATATAGAAAATAATTCCTGCACCAATTAAAAGGGCAATAGCAACTGCTATTATTGGAACTAAAATATTTAATAGTTTTTTGTTTTTAATCAAGTTTCCCACCTGCCATTAATATTCCGATTTTTTCTTCATTGGCATCTTTTCTATCAAGAATACCAGTTATTTTTCCAGCACACATAACAGCAATTTTATCAGATAAGTTTAAAACTTCAGAAAGTTCAGAAGAAACTACAAGAACAGCTTTTCCTTTGGCTTTTTCATTAAGTATTAACTTATGAATAGATTCAATAGCTCCAATGTCTACTCCTCTAGTTGGTTGACCAGCAATAATTAAATTGTTATTCTTTTTTTCAAGTTCTCTAGCAACAATAATTTTTTGTTGGTTTCCACCAGAAAGTCTACCAAAGGCAGTATCAATATTTCTAGGTCTAACATCATACTTTTCCATAAACATCTTAGCATCAGCTTTAAGTTTAGCAAAATTAAAAAGACCATTTTTAGAGTATTCGTCTCTTTCAAGTCCAAGAGCAAAGTTTTCCATAACATTAAATTGTGATATAGCTGCTCTTTTATGTCTGTCTTCAGGAATGTGAGCTAGACCAAGCATTGAAATCTTTCTAGGTGTTTTTCTTTTTAAAAGAACATCATCTAAAATCATCTCTCCTGAACAAGTATCTCTTAAACCTGTTAAAGCTTCAACAAGCTCAGTTTGACCACTTCCTTCTACTCCTGCTATACCTAAAACTTCTCCTTTACTAATAGTAAAAGACGCATCCTCTACTTTTAAAACACCAAATTGATCCTTAACACTTACGTGTTTTAAAGTAAGGACAGTTTCACCAATTTCAACGACAGGTTTTTCTGTAGTGAATAAAACAGCCCTACCAACCATAGCATTAGCTATCTTTTCTTTAGTTGCATCTTTAGTTGGGAATGTTGTAATATCTTTACCACGTCGAATAACGGTAATGTTATCAGAGATGTCTAAAACCTCTTGAAGTTTATGAGAGATAAAAATAATTGTTTTTCCTTCAGCAATTAAGTTATCCATTATTTTGTATAACTCTTTAATCTCCTGTGGAGTTAAAACAGCAGTTGGCTCATCAAAAACAAGAAGATTAGCACCCTTAAATAGAATTTTAAGAATCTCTACTCTTTGTTGCATTCCAATAGAAAGATCAGAAATAAGAGCATCTGGATTAATTGCTAAACCATATTTTTCTGAAACTTTTTTAACATTTTCTTTAGCAGTAGCTAAATCTAAAGACATACCTTTTTTA
>NZ_CAMQYW010000047.1 GCF_947039425.1 uncultured Cetobacterium sp.
AGAATATATGATTTTGATAGAGAAGTCAATGGGAAAAAAAGAGAGTTACATTTAAAAAAGGCGATGGATGTAATTAATTTTGGACAAGAGGTATTTATAAGTGAAGATAAATTTAGAAAAAAAAATGAAGAAAAAAATATAATAAAAGAATCTTTAATAAAAAGTGAATATTTTTCTGTAGATAAATTTATTATTAATGGCAAATATAATGACCAGTTATATAAAAATTTTAGGATATATTCAATACTGGAGGGCACAGGAAAGCTTATATGTGAAGAAAAAGAGTATAAAATAATAAAAGGGGATACATATTTTATACCGGCTAATAAAAGTGTTGAGATAATAGGAAGTGTTGAAATAATAAAGAGCTATATTTAAGGGAGGAAAAGATGTCTAATACAATAATAACATTACTAAAAATAGTATTACAAGGGGATATACATATAGAGGAGATTGCAAAATATATAAATTTAGATTTAAACTCTATAGATAGAAACATACATTTATTAAATGAGTATTTAAAAGAGAAAGGATTAAAACAGGTGATTAGACATCATAATATATATAGTTTGGAGTATTCCACAGGTGAGATAAAAGATTTTTTTTCTCAATTAGATATATTATCTTCAAAGGAAAGAAGAGATATATTTGCCATAAGATTTTTGATATATGGCTATATAAATTTAGAGAAAGAAAGACAAAGAATAGGTGTTTCTAGAACAACAGCAATTAAAGATTTTAAAATAGTAAAAGAAGAGCTTGAAGAAAAAGGAATATTATTAGAATCAAAAAATTCTAAAGGTATATTTTTAATAGAAGATGACAATGAAGAGATTAGAAAAATACTCTGTGAAAAGATATTAAAGCTTTATCTAGAGAGAGATTTTTTATCTGTTCAAAGAAAAGAACTTTTTGATGAACTTAATATAGTGAATGAAGAGTATTATATGGAGCTTTATAAAGATATTATAGAAAAAATTGATGGACAATCTTCTGTTTTTTCTTTTTATTCTATTTGTTCTATGGGGGTTGTTGAAAAGTGGAAAGGAGATAATATAAGCTATGATAGTTTTACTATAGGAATTGAAAAAGATAAATTTATAGAAATTGAAAAATATTTAAATGATTATTCAGATAAAATTTCAGAAAATTTTAGAAAATTTTTAGCTACAGTTTTTTATAAAGTGAAGTATTATAGAACTTATGATGTTGTAAAATCAAAAATGTTTGATACTTTTTATAAAGAAATTCGTAAAACATTTGCAATTCAAGATGATATTAGTGAAAAACTTTATGAAAACTTAAAAGTATATTTTGTAAGAGGACTTGTTAAGAAAAAATATGGTTTCTTTTCAGTTAGAAAAACTCCTACATCTAAAAATATGAATATAATAATTAAAAAAGTAAGTAGAATACTTAAAATGTTGGAAATAGAAATGATATATTCTGATGAAGTAGGTGTTGCAGAATGTTTAATAGATTTTTTCTTAGAAGAAGAGTTACAAAACAAATTATCAATAATGGCTTTTGTAAAAGATTATAGTATTGATTATGTCAAAAAGATTTTAAAAAGTTTTTTGCAGTGTCATCCTAATTTAGAGATAACAGTAGAACCATATTTATATTATAAATTTAAAAATAAAGTAGAATTAAAGAAATATGAGTTTATTTTATCAGATACAGAAATTTTAACAACCTTGAATTTTAAAAGACTAGAGATGTTTAGTATAGGTGAACTAGAATTGCTATTAGAAGAATATGTACTTGAAAAAAGAGTAGAGAATTTGAGTACACTATAATATGTTTTTTTTGAAACGGTAAAATACAAAAAAAGTATATATACACTAGTTCTAGAAAATGGTATTCTATCTTTGACAAATCCTTTTCTCTAATATATTCCCCCTAAATATATATATTGAGAAAATATAAATTGAAAAGAACTCCACCCCCCCGGAGTTCTTTTCTTTTTTTGTATAGTTAAGTATATATAAAAAAAGATGCCTCAAAGAGACATCTTTTGATAGAAATAATGAGTGGTAGTTCATTAAAAATTTATTTATTTGATATTGATTCAACACCAGGAAGTTTTTTTCCTTCTAAATATTCAAGAGAAGCTCCTCCACCTGTTGAAATATGAGAAAACTTATCAGCAAATCCTAAAGAGATAGCAGCAGCAGCAGAATCTCCTCCACCAATAATAGTTGTCGCATTAGTTAAATT
Organism: uncultured Cetobacterium sp.; assembly: GCF_947039425.1. Lineage (GTDB taxonomy): Bacteria > Fusobacteriota > Fusobacteriia > Fusobacteriales > Fusobacteriaceae > Cetobacterium_A. The sequence continues at coordinate 2,221 of NZ_CAMQYW010000047.1, forward strand.
AGCAATAGCTTCACAAACTCCAATAGTTCCTTTAGCGTAATTAGCCATTTCAAAGACACCCATAGGACCATTCCATACAACAGTTTTAGCAGAAGCAAGTTCTTTTGTGAATAAGGCTACAGTTTCAGGTCCAATATCAAGTCCCATTTCATCATTAGGAATAGAATCAACAGAAACAACTGAGTGTGGTGCATCATTAGAAAACTCTTTAGAAACAACAGTGTCTATTGGTAAAATTATTTTCCCATTAGATTTTTCTAAAAGAGATTTTGCAAGCTCAACTTTGTCTTCTTCAACTAATGATTTTCCAGTGTTTTTTCCTAAAGCTTTAAAGAATGTAAACATCATAGCTCCACCAATAAGAATTTTATCAGCTTTAACAAGAAGATTTTCAATAACACCAATTTTATCAGAAACTTTTGCACCACCTAAAATAGCTATTAAAGGTCTTTCTGGTGCATCAACTGCTCCGCCAATAAATTTAATTTCTTTTTCCATCAAAAAACCAGCAGCAGTATTTCCTTCACCTATATTTGACGCTATTCCAACATTTGAAGCATGAGCTCTATGAGCTGTACCAAATGCATCATTGATAAATAGATCTCCTAAAGAAGCCCAGTATTTTCCTAATTCAGGGTCATTTTTTGATTCTTTTTTACCTTCTAAATCTTCAAATCTAGTATTTTGGAACATCATAATTTCTCCATCTTTTAAATTAGCAACAGCAGCTTCTAATTCAGTTCCTCTAGTTGCATTTATAAAAGTTACAGGTTTTCCTAATAGCTCAGATAATCTAGCAGCAATAGGTGCCATACTTTTACTTTCTAAATCAGAACTATCTTTAACTTTTCCAAGATGAGAGAAAGCAATAACTCTTCCCCCTTTATCAAGAACATGTTTGATTGTAGGTAAGGCAGAAATTATTCTATTTTCGTCAGTTATTTTTCCATCTTTCATAGGAACATTAAAATCAACTCTCATTAAAACTTTTTTTCCATTAACATGTAAATCAGTTACTATTTTTTTTGCCATTTTTTAATCCTCCAATAAATTAAAATATTTTTAAAAAAAAGCGGAACTTATAGTTCCGCTATTCTATTTATTCTTTTTTCTGTATTTCAATTATTTAGACATTTGTACAAAGTACTTTAATGTTCTTATTAATTGAGCAGTATATGACATCTCATTATCATACCAAGAAACAGTTTTAACTAATTGTTTATCTCCAACAGTCATTACTTTAGTTTGAGTAGCATCAAATAATGATCCAAACTCTATACCAATGATATCAGAAGATACTAATGGCTCTTCAGTATAACCGAAAGATTCGTTAGCAACAGCAGCCATTGCAGCATTAACCTCTTCTACTGTAACTTTTTTATCTAAAACAGTGATTAATTCAGTTAAAGATCCAGTAATTACAGGAACTCTTTGAGCAGCACCGTCTAATTTACCTGCTAATGAAGGGATTACTAATCCAATAGCTTTAGCAGCACCAGTTGTATTAGGAACAATACTTGCAGCAGCAGCTCTAGCTCTTCTTAAATCTCCTTTAGGATGAGGACCATCTAATGTATTTTGGTCATTTGTATATGCATGAATTGTAGTCATTAATCCCTCAACAATTCCATAATTATCATTTAAAACTTTAGCCATTGGTGCTAAACAGTTAGTAGTACAAGAAGCACCAGAAATTACTGTTTCAGAACCATCTAAAATATTGTGATTTACATTATAAACAACAGTTTTAATATCTCCTGTTGCAGGTGCAGAAATAACTACTTTTTTAGCTCCAGCTTCTAAGTGAAGTCCAGCTTTTTCTTGAGAAGTAAAGAAGCCAGTACACTCAAGAACAACATCTACATTAAGTTCTTTCCATGGTAAGTTTTTAGGATCTCTATCTGCTAAAACTTTGATTTCTTTTCCATTTACAGAGAATCCACCCTCGATAACTTCAATAGTTCCATTGAATCTACCTTGTGCTGAATCATATTTAAATAAGTGTGCAAGAGTTTTTGCATCTGTTAAATCGTTTATTGCTACTACTTCAAATTCAGGGTTATTAACCATTACTCTTAGTGCTAATCTACCAATTCTTCCGAATCCATTAATCGCTACTTTAACTGCCATGTGGAAACCTCCTAAAAAATTTATATTTTGTTTTTAAATTTCATATATTTTTAATTTACTTCTACTTTATTAGATACTGAAAAAGTAGAAATATTCCTTTAGAAAATGATTTATTTATTTTCTATAAGTTAATGATATATTATCTTGTTCGATTTGTCAATTTATAGTGAGGAACTAAAATTAATCTTTTTATGATTACTTTTTCATTAAAATTAAAGTATTGACAAAAGAATGGTTTAGTTGTAGTGTTAAAAAATAAAGATCAGAGGTGATTAAAATGAATATTTTTGAAAAAAAATCGATAGATCTAGAAAGTTCTATAAATATTTGTAAAAAAGCTATAGAAATAGCAGAAAATTATGGATATAAAATTTCAGTAACAATAACAGATGAAAGTGGCTTAGTAAAATGTCAGTTAAGAGGAGATGGAGCAAGTTATATAACCATAGAAAGTTCTTTAAAAAAAGCTTTTACATCAGGAGCATTAAAGATACCAACAGTGAAAATGGTAGATATTTTAAAAGAGAATCCAGCTCTTGAACAATTTTCAAAAATTACAGAAAATACTATTATTTATGGTGGTGGATATCCCATAAAAGACGTAGATGAATATGTTGGTGCCATTGGGATTAGTGGAGCTCCAGGAGGACATTTAGATCATAAACTTTGTGAAGAAACTTTAAAATTTTTTCAAATAATATAAATACTTTAAAAGTATACCATGATACAATATAGATGTATTTTATTATGAGGAGAGTATTATGGAGATATTATTACAACAAATTGCAGATTTTTTTCTAAGTTTAGGATATTTAGGAATTTTTATAATGATGACATTAGAAGCATCTTTTATCCCATTTCCTTCTGAATTAGCCCTACTACCTGCTGGATATTTAATAGGCCAGGGAGAAATGAATACATTCATAGTTTTAATAGTTGGAACAATGGGCTGTATAGTTGGATCCTCTATTAATTATTTTTTAGGTGCTTTTTTGGGTAGAGAATTAATTCTTAAACATGGAAAATATTTATTTTTAAATAATGAAAAATTTAAAAAAATGGAAAATTTATTTAAAAAAAAGGGAGATTTTATAGTTTTTTTTGGTAGATTTATTCCGGTGATAAGGCAATATATATCTTTCCCACCAGGAATTGTAAAAATGAATTATTTTAAATTTATAACTTATACAGGAATAGCATCAGGAATATATGTTTCAATATTAGTATTTATTGGATACTATTGCCAAGGTCATAAAGAATTAATAAATAATTTAATGGGTAGATTTAAAATTTTGATATTAATAATTGTAATTTTAGTAGGAATATATTTTATAATAAAAAAAGGTCTAAGAAATGAAACTTAGACCTTATTTTTATTTAGTTTTGTTAAGGATCTCTCTAAAGTCCTTAGGTAAGGGTGCTTCTACTTTGATTTTTTCACCACTATCAACATTTGTAAAAATAAGTTTAAATGCATGTAACATTTGTCTTTCAGCTCTTAAATCTCCACCGTCATATAGATCATCTCCCAATATAGGATGACCATTTAAAGACATATGAGCACGAATTTGATGAGTTCTTCCAGTGAAAAGTTCTAATTCAATAAGAGTTAAATTTTCATTTGGAAATCTTTCTAAAACTTTCATATGAGTTTTAGCTGTTTGTCCACCTTCTTCAACACTCATTTCTTTACGTCTTAAATCTTCTCCCTCTTTTCCAATAGGTATTTCAATAGTCATTTCATCTTCTGAAACGATTCCTTTAACAATAGCTTGGTAATGTTTCGATATTCTTTCTTTATCAGCTTGTAAAAATGCCTGAGTAAATGCATTTTTAGCTACAACAATAAGACCAGTTGTATTCATATCTAATCTATTGAAAAATCTTGGTGGCTGGATTTTTCCAGTTTGTTCCTGTAAATAGTAAATGACACCATTAGCTAAGGTTATATCAGTTTTTTTAGTAGTAGGATGGACAACTAAATTTGATTCTTTATCAATAATAAGTAGGTTTTTATCTTCATAAATTACACTTAAATTCATTTGAATAGGTTTAATTCCAACTTCTTTATCTTTTTCTTTAACAAGAAGCTTTGCATTTTTTTTAACTAGTTTTGTAGTTTTAACTCTTTTTCCATTAAGATAAACTTCAACATTTCTAATTCCTCTTCCTGAGTATCCCTTTTCTTTTAAATATAAAGAAATTTTCATATTATGAAATTCAGGTTCAATAGTAAATTTTTTCATTTTATTCCTTTCTAATAAATAAGTTTTATTTATATTTTATAACGTAAATTAGAATTTTACAATAATTAGATTTTTTTTGAAAAATTAATAAAAACATTCTGTAAAAAAATATACTTTTCTTTTGAAAAAATGTATTAATGTGATAGAATATGTTCTAAATAAAGGTAAATATGTTGTGGGAATAATAGGAGGGGAAGATGAAGCAAAGTGCTAAAATATTAGGATTGATGAGTTTAATATTAGGATTGTCAGCATGTAGTGTATTAGAGCCTAAAGATGGAGAATATGAACTAACATTAGTACATGTAAATGATATACATGGAAGAGTCAAAGAGGGAAAGTATGACGGGGTAGGTTTAGCAAGAGTAGCTACAATAGCCAAAGCTTTAAAACAAGATAAAAATAATGGTAATGTTTTACTTTTAGATGCAGGAGATACCCTTCACGGGACAACTTTCGCAACATTAACAAAAGGGGAATCAATGGTGGAAGTCCTAAATGCTTCTGGATTTGATTATATGACTTTAGGAAATCATGATTTTAACTATGGAACAGAAAGGTTAAAGGAGTTAATATCTCTTGGGAAATATAAAACATTAGCAGCTAATGTAATAGATAAAAGAACAGGAAGCCCCTTAGCAACAAGTTATGATATAAAAAAAATAGATGGTAAAAAAGTTGGTTTTTTTGGATTATCAACACCAGAAACATACTATAAAACAAATCCTAAAAATGTAGAGAATATAAAATTTGTAGACCCTATAAAAACAGCAAAGCAAATTGTTTCAGAAATGAAAAAAAAGGGAGTTAAATTTATAGTTGTAATAACACACTTAGGAGAAGATTCTAGTACTGAAAAGAGATATCAGAGTATTGGTCTTGCTGAAGCAGTTCCAGGAATAGATTTAATAATAGATGGACATAGTCACACTGAATTAGCAGAAAAAAAAGTGGTAAATGGAGTAACGATTGTTCAAACTGGAGAATATGCAAAAAATGTAGGAGTAGTAAAAGTTGATTTAGATAAATTAAAAAATAAAAATGAAGCAATAGATTATACGTTATATACAAAAGATATAATATTAAAAGGAGATAATCCAGTTCAAGAAGATATTTTAGTAAAATCTAAAATAGATGAAATTTCTAAAAAACAAGAGATGATAACAAGTGTAAAAGTGGGAGAATCTTCAGTGTTATTACAAGGAAATAGAGCTTTTGTAAGAACAGGAGAAACAAATTTATCTCAATTAATTACAGACTCAATGATTTGGAAAACAGGTGCAGATGTTGCAATAACAAATGGTGGAGGAATAAGAGCATCGATTAATCCAGGAGAAGTAACAGTGGGAGATGTTATATCAGTACTTCCTTTTGGAAATTATGTTATAACAAAAGAGATAACAGGAGAAAATTTACAAAAAGCTATTGAACATGGATTAAGATCATATCCAGAATCTTTAGGAGGAATGGCTCAAATAGCAGGAATGACAGTAAAATTTAATATTAAAAATCCAGAATATAGAAGAGTTTTAGAAATTAAAATTGGAGCTGAAAGATTAGATCCTACAAAAAAATATATAATAGCAACAAATGATTTTATGGCGGCTGGTGGAGATGGGTATTCTAGTTTAAGTAAAGGAAAAGAAGTAGGGCATTTTGGAGGTTTAGATGAAGTTCTTATTGAATATATACAAAAAGAAGGGATACAAAATAGAGAAAAAATTAAACCTAGATTAATACCAATAAAATAAAGGGGAAGATATGACGAAAGAATTATTAAGAAAAAATTGTATAATTGGATTTTTGGGATTGGGACTGATACTTGCTGTAGTTGATGCGAACAAACCAGAACCTAAGGAATTTTCAGGAGTTGGAGAGGGATATAATGGACAAATGACAATTAATATAAAAGTTAAATCTAAAAAAGACTCTTTTAAAATTTTAGGAGTTAAAGTGAAACATATAGATACTCCACCGATAGCAGATCCAGCTATAGAAAAATTAAAAGGACAAACAATTATTAAGCAAAATTCTGAAATAGATGGTGTAAGTGGAGCAACATATACATCTAATGGATATAAAGAAGGATTAAAAAATGCAATAGAAAATATTAAATTTTAAAAAAGGCTGAATTTTTAATTTCAGCCTTTTTAGTTTGTTATTTATTCATTTTTTTTAAAGAAATAGCACTTACAATTAAGTTAATTCCACAGAATAAAATATACCAAGCTACTGCAAGGAATAAAAATTGTTGTGAAAATATAGGTAAGAACAGAAGCAAAACACCAAATAATAAATCAATAAGTCCAGATCCTAAATTATGAGAATATAATGTAGGAAAAGCTTTTTTATGAGATATTACATTTACTAGGATAAATATACCTTTGATAATTAAGAATATCCCTGCATATAAAATCATATAAATTTGTGAAATAAATGGTGTAAAGAAAAGAGAAATAGCTAATAAAATTTCAATAGCTCCTAAAAAGATAGATAAAGCCCAATGAAATCCAGCTACATCAGTAAACTTAATACCTTTTACAAAATTATTAAAACCATTAACTAAAAAGAAAAAAGCTAAAATATAAACTAAGTAAACAGAAAAAACCAAAGGATTAATAAGACCTAGTATTCCAATAATAGAGTAAAGAATACCTGTAAAAATTAAAGCTGTTGAAACTTTTTGGTTAAAATTTTGAAAAATAGTATTATTCATAAATATCATCCCCTTATTATAGATTATAAATAATAATATTACTTTAGAACATTAAAGTCAAGAGGTATGTATTAAAAAAACCCATTTTAAAAATAATGTTTTAAAATAGGTTTAGATTTTAAATTAATATGCTGGGAATATTTGAACTTCCACTCTTCTATTACGAGATCTCCCAGAAACTGTAGAGTTACTAGCAATAGGTCTGTCAGGACCATATCCCATAGTTGATATTCTACTCATGGGAACTCCTTGTCTTACTAAAAAGTTTGCTACACTTTCGGCTCTTTTAAAAGAAAGATCCATATTGTAGTTATATGTACCAGTATTATCAGTATGTCCACTGATTTGTATTCTAGTTTCAGGGTATTGTTTTAAAACTGAAGCAATATCACTTAATGGACCATAGAAGCTTCTTCCTATAATGTACCCATTTGTAGGGAAAGTAACGCCTCCAGGTAAATTAAGATTAATATAGTTTCCTTCATCTGATACAGTGACATCAGTATTTTTTAGTCTATTTCTAAGCTCTTGTGTTTGATGATCTTTATAAGCTCCCCAACCTAATCCAGCAAGGGCACCAACGCCAGCTCCAATTAAAGTTCCTTTTGTATCTTGACCAATAACTTGTCCAAGTAAAGCACCTAAAGCTGCACCACCTGCAGTCCCTGTTCCTGTTCTACTAGGAGCATATGGATCAGCAGCAGTACAAGCTCCAAAAAGAGTTCCAGATAAGAGAATAGTGCATAAAACTTTTTTATTTTTCATAAATCCCTCCTTATATAATGGTAATTTTATCATGAAAGATTATAATTATAAAGAATTATTCAAGTATTAAAATTTTAATCCTTTAAAAAAAAATTAAAAAATTAAAAAAGTTTATTGACAAAAAATATATGCGGTGCTATAATAATCTTGTGTTGAGGGACAACAGTTCAAAACAACACGAAATAAAATAACCTTCGGAATATAGCGCAGTCAGGTAGCGCACCTGCCTTGGGAGCAGGGGGCCGCAAG